>NZ_VATT01000021.1:0-178 GCF_005781225.1 Escherichia sp. E4736
ACCGCTTGGCGATACCCCAACAAATTTGTTTTTGAATTTGCCGAATCTATTCGACAGATTCAGAATTTGGTGGCTACGACGGGATTCGAACCTGTGACCCCATCATTATGAGTGATGTGCTCTAACCAACTGAGCTACGTAGCCAGATTATTTCTTCGATGGCTGGGGTACCTGGATT
>NZ_VATT01000021.1:331-28659 GCF_005781225.1 Escherichia sp. E4736
TTACCGCTTGGCGATACCCCATCCGTACAACGCTTTCTGGTGAATGGTGCGGGAGGCGAGACTTGAACTCGCACACCTTGCGGCGCCAGAACCTAAATCTGGTGCGTCTACCAATTTCGCCACTCCCGCAAAAAAAAGATGGTGGCTACGACGGGATTCGAACCTGTGACCCCATCATTATGAGTGATGTGCTCTAACCAACTGAGCTACGTAGCCATCTTTTTTTTCGCGATACCTTATCGGCGTTGCGGGGCGCATTATGCGTATAGAGCCTTGCAGCGTCAACCTCTTTTTCAAGGAAAATTGCTCGAAAGTGACTGTTTGGTTAGGTTGCGAACAGCGTGGCGCTATATTCGTCAATTATTGTTTACTTTGTGTTTTTTCCCCACCCTACAGCCATTCTTTTGTCATACAGGATGAAATTCGGAATTCAACAATAGTGGTGGGAAATTAATCCATGAAATACTGGCCCGTTGCAACAGGACAGGGCAGGGATCGCTACGCCTGCATCTCTGCTATCACTTCAGGCGATTTATTGAGGGAATACTATGCTGCGTTTTATGACGATGTTGATGGGTGTCTTATTACTTATGCAATCCGCGTTTGCCGATACGGTCAAACCGGAAATCGGTAAATATGTTTTTGGCTATCGTGGGCAGGAAGGCGCTGTGGTGTGGATGATGCGAATCGGGCCGAAAGCGTCTAATGAGGCACTCGTTCAGGTATCGCATGTTGATAATGACATCGATGGTCAGATTTTTCGCTGCAAAGTAAAAGTATTACAGGAAGGTGAGAAATCTTATACCGCTGTAATCAAGGGTGAATCTTTTGAGTTATTACGCCTGAAAGAGGGAAATGGAAGCCTGCATATCCCGGAGGAATCGGCAACCTGGTCAGTCGCTTACAGTAATGAATTATCTGACAGCGATGTAGCAAATCCGGAACATTTCCTCACCGCATATCAGAATCAACAAGCTCCACAGTAACTGAAATTGCCCCGGATTTCTCCGGGGCAATATTACACGTCTTATTTATACGCTGACTGGTGAACGCCAACCGCACGACCAGAAGGATCGTCCATTTTCTTGAACGCCTCATCCCACTCGATCGCTTTAGCGGAAGAACAAGCGACGGAAGGACCGCCCGGCACGCACTCAGCGGCGCTCGGAAGCGGGAACAGTTCTTCAAAAATCTCCCGGTACAGGTACGCTTCTTTTGAGGTCGGCGTGTTGTATGGGAAGCGGAAGCGGGCTGTTTCCAGTTGCTGATCAGAAACCTGTTGTGCCGCCACTTCTTTCAGTGTGTCAATCCAACTGTAACCGACGCCATCGGAGAACTGCTCTTTCTGCCGCCAGGCAACACTTGCAGGCAGGTACGACTCAAAACATTCACGCAGGATGTGTTTTTCCATCTTACCGTTACCGCACATTTTATCCTGCGGGTTAATACGCATCGCCACGTCGAGGAATTTCTTGTCGAGGAACGGAACGCGTGCTTCCACGCCCCAGGCTGACATCGCTTTGTTGGCACGCGCGCAGTCATACATATGCAGGGCCAGCAGTTTACGCACCGTCTCTTCATGCAGTTCTTTAGCGTTCGGCGCTTTGTGGAAGTAAAGATAACCGCCAAACACTTCGTCAGAACCTTCACCGGACAACACCATTTTAATGCCCATTGCCTTGATCTTACGCGACATTAAATACATCGGTGTTGAAGCGCGAATAGTGGTCACATCATAAGTTTCGATGTGGTAAATCACATCGCGGATGGCATCCAGACCTTCCTGTACAGTGAAGTGAATTTCGTGGTGCACAGTGCCCAGATGGTTCGCCACTTCCTGGGCTGCTTTCAGATCAGGAGAACCCGGCAGACCTACGGCAAAGGAGTGCAACTGCGGCCACCAGGCTTCAGAGCGTTCCTGATCTTCCACGCGACGGGCGGCGTATTTCTTGGTGATCGCGGAAATAATTGAGGAATCCAGACCACCCGAGAGCAGCACGCCGTAAGGCACGTCTGACATCAGATGGCTTTTAACGGAATCTTCCAGCGCCTGACGCAGCTCGTTTTTGTCGGTCACGTTATCTTTCACCGCATCGTAGTCGAACCAGTCGCGATGATAATAAGAACGGATTTCGCCGTCCTGACTCCATAAATAGCTCCCCGCCGGGAACTCTTTAATCGTGCGGCATACTGGCACCAGGGCTTTCATTTCTGAGGCCACATACAGCTGACCGTGTTCGTCATACCCCATATACAGTGGGATGATCCCCAGATGGTCGCGACCAATCAGATATGCATCTTTTTCGCTGTCGTACAGGGCAAAGGCAAACATGCCCTGCAAGTCGTCGAGAAATTCCGGCCCTTTTTCCTGATACAGCGCGAGGATCACTTCGCAGTCAGACCCGGTCTGGAATTGGTAACGATCGCCATATTCGGCGCGCAATGCCTGGTGGTTGTAGATTTCACCGTTTACCGCCAGTACGTGGGTTTTTTGTTGGTTGTAGAGAGGTTGCGCCCCCGCGTTAACGTCAACAATTGACAGACGTTCGTGGGCGAGAATGGCGTTATCGCTGGCATAAATACCGGACCAGTCCGGGCCGCGATGACGCATCAGGCGTGACAGCTCGAGTGCTTTCTTCCGCAGCTCAACTGCGTCTGTTTTGATATCGAATACGCCAAAAATTGAACACATAACCTTCTCCGTTAACCTGGTATTTGTTGCTTGTTGTGTTTGCTTGTTTAAAAAAATGCCGCAAAGCAGCACTGTGCGCAAGCGATTTGACGGTGAAAAAATAAAAAACGTAATGGTGATTGTCGATTAGTGAAAAAAGGTCTGGTGTGGTGATGTGTTTGTTGATGGTTCGATAATTTTTGGCAGGTTTTATTGAATGGATATATTTTGTGGGGGGATAAGAAACCAAATCGCTTACAAAGTGAGATTTGTTCATGCCGGATGCGGCGTTAACACCTTATCCGGCCTACAAAATCATGAAAATTCAATATATTGCAGGAGCTGCGTGGGCCTGATAAGCGTAGCGCATCAGGCAGTTTGGCGTTTGTCATCAATATCAACCACGCCCTGAGACGTGGTTGCTATTCAGATAACGTCGATTTCAGCGACTGACGGGTAAATCCAGCTGGGGCGGAACGGCATACTGTCGATATCGTCGAGCGACGAAACGCCGGAGAGCACAAGAATCGTCTCCAGACCGGCCTGGAAGCCCGCCAGAATATCGGTACGCAGGTTATCGCCGACAATCACCGTTTCTTCCGAATGCGCCTGCATTTTGTTTAATGCCGCGCGGATGATCCACGGACTCGGCTTACCAACATAGAACGGTTTACGTCCGGAGATTTTCTCAATGCCCGCGCACAGCGCGCCACAGGCGGGATAAAAACCGCGTCCGTGAGTATCTGGGTTGGTGGCGATAAAGCGTGCACCATTAGCGACAAAATAGGCCGCTTTATGCATCATGTCCCAGTTGTAGGAACGCGTTTCGCCAACAATCACAAAATCAGGGTTCACATCGGTAATCGTAAAACCAGCTTTGTACAGCTCATGAATCAGCGCGCCTTCGCCCACCACATACGCTTTCTTGCCTTCCTGGCGACGCAGGAAATCGGCGGTTGCCATCGCGGAGGTATAAAACACGCTGTCCGGCACATCGACACCGGCAGTGGCAAAGCGGTTCGCCAGATCTTGCCCGGTCTGCGAAGGATAGTTGGTCAGCAACACCAGCGGCAGGCCTTTATCCATAATCCCGTGCAAAAATTCCGCTGCACCCGGTACGGCGACGTTATCGTGCATCAGCACGCCGTCGATATCGCAAATTACATTTTTAATGGTCATGGACTACCCAGAATATTGACAACAATAAGCGCCACTATAAAAGCACATTAATTTTCCAGCAAATGCTGGAGCAAAATACCGTTGAGCATGGCGCGTTTTACCAGCGCAAAAGCGCCGATTGCCGAGCGGTGATCCAGCTCAGAACGTACCACCGGTAGATTAGTGCGAAACGCCTTCAGTGCCTGAGTATTAATGCAGCTTTCGATAGCAGGGAGCAGCACTTTATCGGCTTCGGTGATCTCACCAGCGATAACAATTTTTTGCGGATTAAATAAGTTGATAGCAATGGCGATGGTTTTGCCCAGATGACGACCGACATACTCGATCACTTCCGAGGCCAGGCTATCGCCTTTGTTCGCGGCTTTGCAGATAGTTTTGATGGTGCAGTCGTCCAGTGGCACACGGCTCTGGTAGCCCTGCTTTAATAAATTCAACACCCGTTGTTCAATGGCAGCGTTGGCAGCGATAGTTTCCAGGCAGCCAAAGTTGCCGCAGTGGCAGCGTTCACCCAGCGGTTCGACCTGAATATGGCCAATTTCACCGACGTTGCCGTTGCGGCCAATAAAAATGCGCCCATTAGAGATAATCCCGGCCCCCGTTCCGCGATGGACACGCACCAGAATGAAGTCTTCGCAATCCTGACTTGCACCGAAGTAGTGCTCTGCCAGCGCCAGACTGCGGATATCGTGGCCGACATAACAGGTCACTTTAAAACGCTCTTCCAGTGCTTCAACCAGCCCCCAGTTTTCCACCTGAATATGCGGCATGTAGTGAATTTTGCCGCTGTCCGGATCGACCAGCCCTGGCAGGATCACTGAAATGGCGATCAGCTCCCGCAGCTTGCGCTGGTGGTTATCAATAAACTGAGTAATGGCATTCAGCAGGGCATGTTCCAGCGTCTGCTGGGTACGTTCCGGTAGCGGGTAATGTTCTTCTGCCAGAACTTTGCTGCTGAGATCAAACAGGGTGATGGTGGCGTCGTGACGACCGAGACGTACGCCGATTGCGTGGAAATTGCGGGTTTCGGTGACGATAGAGATAGCGCGGCGGCCCCCGGTGGAGGCCTGCTGATCAACTTCTTTGATCAGCCCGCGTTCGATAAGCTGACGCGTAATTTTGGTTACGCTGGCGGGGGCAAGCTGGCTTTGCTCAGCAATCTGAATTCGCGAGATTGGCCCATGCTGGTCAATCAGGCGATAAACCGCCGCGCTGTTAAGCTGTTTTACGAGATCAACATTACCTATCTGAGCTTGTCCGCCTGGTGTCATACTTTCTCTTATTGGGTTACGACCTCGTTACCGTTAACGATGGTCCTGGTGATTTTAAAATCAGGTGTGAATGCAGTCAGGTTGGCCACTTTACCTGCGGCGAGCGTGCCGAGACGTTTTTCAACGCCAATCGCACGCGCCGGATAGAGCGTCGCCATACGCAGCACTTCATCCAGTGCGATACCGCAATGTTCAACCAGATTACGCACGCCTTCAATCATGGTTAAGGATGAACCACTTAACGTACCATTCTCATCCACACAAAGTCCGTTGCGGTAGTATATTGTTTTACCCGCAAAAATGAACTGTTCAATGTTGGCCCCGGCTGGCGCGGTGGCGTCGGTAACCAGACACAGTTTGTCGCCTTTCAGACGCTTGGCGTTACGAATGTTGGCGTAATCAACATGCAGGCCATCAGCGATAATACCGCAATAAATGTCAGCTTCGTCGAGGATCGCGCCCGCCAGGCCCGGCTCACGGCCCGTAATATACGGCATCGCGTTGTACAGATGGGTGGCAAAGGTAATCCCCGCGCGGAAACCGGCTTTCGCTTCTTTCAACGTCGCGTTGGAGTGACCGGCAGACACCACAATCCCGGCATTTGCCAGTTTTCTGATCACTTCTGCTGGAACCATTTCCGGTGCCAGCGTCACTTTGGTAATGACGTCGGCGTTTTCACACAGGAAATCGACCAGTGCGGCATCCGGTTTACGTACGAAATTCGGATTATGGGTACCTTTTTTCACCAGATTCAGCCACGGGCCTTCCAGGTGTAAACCTAATGCCTGATTCGGATGTTTTGCCAGGTACTCGCGCATAACGCGCACGCCCTGTTTCATCAGCTCATCGCTGGTGGTGATAAGCGTCGGCAAATAGTTAGTGCAGCCTGATTTCTCATTGGCTTTCTGCATGATTTCCAGCGTTTCCACGCTGACCGCTTCAGCGGTATCGTTGAACTGTACGCCGCCGCAGCCGTTTAACTGCACATCGATAAAACCGGGGGAGAGAATGGCCCCGTTCAGTGAACGTTGTTCAATCTCTGGCGGCAGTTCCGCTATTGGGCAGACGCTTTTAATCAGGCCATCAGCGATAACAACTGCATGGTCATCAAGAAATTCATGACCGGTAAAGATCCGGCCCTGGGTTAATGCATACATTCCGACCCCCGATTTCAAAAATAATAATGCCCTGAGCAAGGCGTCAGGGCAGGGATAACAATTACAGACCTTTGATATTTTCTGCCTCTAATTCGTTGAAATATCTTAAAGTCTTAACTTTCAGCTCCATGGTGGAAGGTTCATCACACACCATGATGGCTTTCGGATGCAGTTGCAGACAGCTGATGGTCCACATGTGGTTAACGCAACCTTCAACGGCAGCCTGCAGTGCCAGTGCTTTCTGGCTGCCCAGCACCAGAATCATCACTTCTTCGGCATCCAGCAGTGTACCCACACCTACGGTCAGCGCATATTTTGGCACCTGATTAACATCGTTATCAAAGAAACGAGAGTTTGCGACGCGAGTGTCATGTGTCAGGGTTTTGATACGGGTGCGAGAGGCGAGAGAAGAGGCGGGTTCGTTAAATGCAATGTGACCGTCGTTACCTACACCGCCCATAAACAGATGGATTTTACCGTAAGAGCGAATTTTTTCTTCATACTGGCGGCATTCGGCGTCGATATCCGGGGCATTGCCGTTGAGAAGGTTGATATTTTCTGCTGGAATATCAACGTGATCGAAGAAGTTACGGTGCATAAAACTGTAGTAGCTTTCCGGATGCTCCTTCGGCAGACCGACATATTCGTCCATGTTGAAGGTGACAACGTGCTTAAAGCTGACCTGGCCTGCTTTATGCATTTCGACTAACGCTTTATAGGTGGTCATCGGCGTGCCGCCAGTCGGCAGGCCAAGCACAAACGGACGATCGGCTGTCGGTTTGAACGCATTAATACGATTAACGATATGGCGAGCAGCCCATTTGCCGACCTGTTCAGCGGTAGTCAGGGGGATCAGTCTCATTATTCACCTCAAGTAAGTAAAAAGTAAGCCGTTGGCGGATTAGGCATCTTTAAGCGTAACCTGGATTTGCGCAGACAGGCGTCAATCCGACCTGATTTTTTGAATGATAAAATAAGTTTTCTGGTTTAGCCAGTAAAAGGGAGTAATGATAACGATATTTGGTGACAAAACTCACAAAAGACGCGCGTTTAATTTGCGGTACGAATTAAATTTTCACACACTCTGTAGCAGATGATCTAACAATATGATTACAGAACATCGGCAGCACAATTTGCTGCAAAATAAAAATACGGCTTTAAACGAGCCAAATAGGGTTCTCGTAGGGGGAATAAGATGAATATTTTAGGTTTTTTCCAGCGACTCGGTAGGGCATTACAGCTCCCTATCGCGGTGCTGCCGGTGGCGGCACTGTTGCTGCGATTCGGCCAGCCAGATTTACTTAATGTTGCGTTTATTGCCCAGGCAGGCGGCGCGATTTTTGATAACCTGGCGTTGATCTTTGCGATCGGCGTGGCCTCCAGCTGGTCCAAAGACAGTGCAGGTGCAGCGGCGCTGGCGGGTGCGGTTGGTTACTTTGTGTTAACTAAAGCGATGGTGACCATCAACCCAGAAATTAACATGGGGGTTCTGGCAGGTATCATTACCGGTCTGGTCGGTGGTGCAGCCTATAACCGTTGGTCTGATATTAAACTGCCGGACTTCCTGAGCTTCTTCGGCGGCAAACGTTTTGTGCCGATCGCCACCGGCTTCTTCTGCCTGGTGCTGGCAGCCATTTTTGGTTACGTCTGGCCGCCGGTACAGCACGCTATCCATGCAGGCGGCGAGTGGATCGTTTCTGCGGGCGCGCTGGGTTCCGGTATCTTTGGTTTCATCAACCGTCTGCTGATCCCAACCGGTCTGCATCAGGTACTGAACACCATCGCCTGGTTCCAGATTGGTGAATTCACCAACGCTGCGGGCACGGTTTTCCACGGTGACATCAACCGCTTCTATGCGGGCGACGGCACTGCGGGGATGTTCATGTCTGGCTTCTTCCCGATCATGATGTTCGGTCTGCCAGGTGCGGCGCTGGCGATGTACTTCGCAGCACCGAAAGAGCGTCGCCCGATGGTTGGCGGGATGCTGCTTTCTGTTGCTATCACCGCGTTCCTGACAGGTGTGACTGAGCCGCTGGAATTCCTGTTCATGTTCCTTGCGCCGTTGCTGTACCTCCTGCACGCACTGCTGACCGGTATCAGTCTGTTTGTGGCAACGTTGCTGGGGATCCACGCGGGCTTCTCCTTCTCTGCGGGCGCTATCGACTACGCGTTGATGTACAACCTGCCAGCAGCCAGCCAGAATGTCTGGATGCTGCTGGTGATGGGCGTTGTTTTCTTCGCTATCTACTTTGTGGTGTTCAGTGCGGTTATCCGTATGTTCAACCTGAAAACGCCAGGTCGTGAAGATAAAGATGACGAGATCGTTACTGAAGAAGCGAACAGCAATACCGAAGAAGGCTTAACTCAACTGGCAACCAACTACATTGCGGCAGTTGGTGGTAGTGACAATCTAAAAGCGATTGACGCCTGTATTACTCGTCTGCGCTTGACTGTGGCTGACTCAGCACGTGTCAACGATGCGATGTGTAAACGTCTGGGTGCTTCTGGTGTGGTGAAACTGAACAAACAGACCATCCAGGTGATTGTCGGCGCGAAAGCAGAATCCATCGGCGATGCGATGAAGAAAGTCGTTGCTCGTGGCCCGGTAGCTGCTGCTTCTGCTGAAGCTGCTCCGGCAACTGCCGCTCCGGTAGCGAAACCGCAGGCTGTACCAAACGCAGTGTCTATCGCTGAGCTGGTATCACCAATTACCGGTGATGTTGTCGCACTGGATCAGGTGCCAGACGAAGCATTCGCCAGCAAAGCGGTGGGTGACGGTGTGGCTGTGAAACCGACAGATAAAATCGTCGTATCACCAGCCGCAGGGACAATCGTGAAAATCTTCAACACCAACCACGCGTTCTGCCTGGAAACCGAAAAAGGCGCGGAGATTGTCGTCCACATGGGTATCGACACCGTAGCGCTGGAAGGTAAAGGCTTTAAACGTTTGGTGGAAGAGGGCGCGCAGGTAAGCGCAGGGCAACCGATTCTGGAAATGGATCTGGATTACCTGAACGCTAACGCCCGTTCGATGATTAGCCCGGTGGTTTGCAGCAATATCGACGATTTCAATGGCTTGATCATTAAAGCTCAGGGCCATGTTGTGGCGGGTCAAACACCGCTGTATGAAATCAAAAAGTAATCTGCTTTATGCCTGATGCGACGCTTGAGCGTCGCATCCAACAATGACAAGCGGTGGAGATCTTCTCTGCCGCTTTTTTTTTCATCAATCATCCCCATAATCTCTGTTAGATTTTTCGATTTTCTCTAACTAACAGTTGTCAGCCTGTCCCGCTTATAAGATCATACGCCGTTATACGTTGTTTACGCTTTGAGGAATCCACGATGAGTGAGGCAGAAGCCCGCCCGACTAACTTTATTCGTCAGATCATCGATGAAGATCTGGCCAGTGGTAAGCACACCACAGTACACACCCGTTTCCCGCCGGAGCCGAATGGCTATCTGCATATTGGCCATGCGAAATCTATCTGCCTGAACTTCGGGATCGCCCAGGACTATAAAGGCCAGTGCAACCTGCGTTTCGACGACACTAACCCGGTAAAAGAAGATATTGAGTACGTCGAGTCGATCAAAAACGACGTAGAGTGGTTAGGTTTTCACTGGTCTGGTAACGTCCGTTACTCCTCCGATTATTTTGATCAGCTCCACGCCTATGCTGTTGAACTGATCAATAAAGGCCTGGCGTATGTCGATGAGCTGACGCCAGAACAGATCCGCGAATATCGTGGCACTCTGACGCAGCCGGGTAAAAACAGCCCGTACCGCGACCGCAGCGTTGAAGAGAACCTGGCGCTGTTCGAAAAAATGCGTACCGGTGGTTTTGAAGAAGGTAAAGCCTGCCTGCGCGCGAAAATCGACATGGCTTCGCCGTTTATCGTGATGCGCGATCCGGTGCTGTACCGCATTAAGTTTGCTGAACACCACCAGACCGGCAACAAGTGGTGCATCTACCCGATGTACGACTTCACCCACTGCATCAGCGATGCGCTGGAAGGCATTACGCACTCTCTGTGTACGCTGGAGTTCCAGGATAACCGTCGTCTGTACGACTGGGTACTGGACAACATCACCATTCCTGTTCATCCGCGCCAGTACGAATTCTCGCGCCTGAATCTGGAATACACCGTGATGTCCAAGCGTAAGCTGAACCAACTGGTCACCGACAAGCACGTAGAAGGTTGGGATGATCCACGTATGCCGACCATTTCCGGTCTGCGTCGTCGTGGTTACACTGCGGCTTCTATTCGTGAGTTCTGTAAACGCATTGGCGTGACCAAGCAGGACAACACCATTGAGATGGCGTCGCTGGAATCCTGCATTCGTGAAGACCTCAACGAGAACGCGCCGCGTGCAATGGCAGTTATCGATCCGGTGAAACTGGTTATCGAAAACTATCAGGGCGAAGGCGAAATGGTCACCATGCCGAACCATCCGAATAAACCGGAAATGGGCAGCCGTCAGGTGCCGTTTAGCGGTGAGATTTGGATCGATCGCGCCGATTTCCGCGAAGAAGCTAACAAGCAGTACAAACGTCTGGTGCTGGGTAAAGAAGTGCGTCTGCGTAATGCTTACGTGATTAAAGCGGAACGCGTGGAGAAAGATGCCGAAGGCAATATCACCACCATCTTCTGTACTTATGACGCCGACACCTTAAGCAAAGATCCGGCTGATGGTCGTAAAGTCAAAGGCGTTATTCACTGGGTAAGCGCGGCACATGCGCTGCCGGTTGAAATCCGCCTGTACGATCGTCTGTTCAGTGTGCCGAATCCAGGCGCTGCGGATGATTTCCTGTCGGTGATTAACCAGGATTCTCTGGTCATCAAACAGGGCTTTGCTGAACCGTCTCTGAAAGATGCGGTGGCAGGTAAAGCATTCCAGTTTGAGCGTGAAGGCTACTTCTGCCTCGACAGCCGCCATTCCACAGCGGAAAAACCGGTATTTAACCGCACCGTTGGGCTGCGTGATACCTGGGCGAAAGTAGGCGAGTAATTTTAAGTTCTACCAGGCCGGGTGAGGCGTTCACACCGCATCCGGCAAGAAACATGCAAACAATCCAAAACGCCGCGTTCAGCGGCGTTTTTTTCTGCTTTTCTTCGCGAATTAATTTCGCTTCGCAATCTATTCATGCAACAAATTTAAAATCACAAATTATAATTAATTTAAATATAACCGCTTTCATCTTACTGGAAAGCCACATATTTTTTCTTCTACCCGCTCGCCTGGTACACATTTAAACCTTGTAACAAAAATCATCAAAATATGTGCGGTTGCTCATGTTCTTACATTCTCGTTACAGAAAGAGATTGATAATTCGCGTCGCGAAAAATAGTCTATTCCTGTAGTCAGCGAGATTTTTCTCAACGCTACTTTTTTAATTTTTATTTTTTTCGCTGTTCACCTGTGGTGCAGCAATTTATACGTCAAAGAGGATTAACCCATGCGTACGTTTAGTGGCAAACGTAGTACGCTGGCGCTGGCTATCGCCGGTGTTTCAGCAATGTCGGGCCTGGTGGCAATGCCGGAGGCTCGCGCCGAAGGATTCATCGACGATTCAACCTTAACCGGCGGTATCTATTACTGGCAGCGTGAACGCGACCGTAAAGATGTTACCGACGGCGACAAATACAAAACCAACCTTTCTCACTCCACCTGGAATGCCAACCTCGATTTTCAGTCCGGTTATGCTGCTGATATGTTCGGCCTTGATATTGCCGCGTTTACGGCGATTGAAATGGCGGAAAACGGCGACAGCTCACACCCGAACGAAATCGCGTTTTCGAAAAGTAATAAAGCCTATGACGAAGACTGGTCCGGCGATAAAAGCGGTATAAGCCTGTATAAAGCAGCGGCCAAATTTAAATACGGTCCTGTGTGGGCGAGGGCAGGTTACATTCAGCCAACTGGTCAAACGCTGTTAGCGCCGCACTGGAGCTTTATGCCGGGTACCTATCAGGGCGCGGAAGCCGGGGCCAATTTTGATTACGGCGATGCTGGTGCGTTGAGTTTCTCCTACATGTGGACCAACGAATACAAAGCGCCGTGGCATCTGGAAATGGATGAGTTTTATCAGAACGATAAGACCACTAAAGTTGATTATCTGCACTCCATCGGTGCGAAATACGACTTCAAAAATAACTTCGTGCTGGAAGCGGCGTTTGGTCAGGCGGAAGGGTATATCGATCAGTATTTTGCCAAAGCCAGCTATAAATTTGATATCGCCGGTAGCCCGCTAACCGCCAGCTACCAGTTCTACGGTACGCGCGATAAAGTTGACGATCGTAGCGTCAACGATCTTTATGATGGCACCGCCTGGCTGCAAGCGTTGACCTTTGGTTACCGGGCGGCTGACGTGGTGGATTTGCGTCTGGAAGGCACCTGGGTTAAAGCTGACGGTCAGCAGGGATACTTCCTGCAACGTATGACGCCAACCTACGCTTCCTCGAACGGTCGCCTGGATATCTGGTGGGATAACCGTTCTGACTTTAACGCCAACGGCGAAAAAGCGGTCTTCTTCGGCGCGATGTATGACCTGAAAAACTGGAATCTTCCAGGCTTCGCCATCGGCGCTTCCTACGTTTATGCATGGGATGCTAAACCTGCGACCTGGCAGAGCAACCCGGATGCGTACTACGACAAGAACCGGACTATTGAAGAGTCTGCATACAGCCTGGATGCGGTCTACACCATTCAGGACGGTCGTGCCAAGGGCACGATGTTCAAACTGCACTTCACCGAATACGACAACCACTCCGACATCCCAAGCTGGGGCGGCGGTTACGGTAACATCTTCCAGGATGAGCGCGACGTGAAATTCATGGTAATCGCACCATTCACCATCTTCTGATGCCCGACGCGGCAGGTTTTGTGCCTGCCGCACATTTGAGGAATTCGCTATGAAAAAACTGATTCTCATCGCCATGATGGCATCGGGGCTGGTGGCTTGTGCGCAATCAACCGCGCCACAGGAAGACAGTCGTCTGAAAGAGGCGTACAGCGCCTGTATCAATACCGCGCAAGGTTCGCCGGAAAAAATTGAAGCCTGTCAGAGCGTGTTAAACGTGCTGAAGAAAGAGAAACAACATCAGCAATTTGCCGAGCAGGAAAGTGTCCGCGTGCTGGATTATCAGCAGTGCATCCAGGCAACGCAAACCGGTAATGACCAGGCAGTGAAAGCCGATTGTGATAAGGTCTGGCAGGAAATTCGCAGTAATAACAAATAAGTGAGGGCTGTAACTCTCGCTTTTCTTATTTCCCTTGTATAAAAAAGCCAACCCGCAGGTTGGCTTTTTTCGTTCAGGCTGGCTTATTTGCCTTCGTGCGCGTGCTCATCTTCGCGGCAATCGCCTTCGGCACAGTGACCGTAAAGATAGAGACTATGGTTAGTCAGGCGAATGCCATGCTTCGCGGCAATTTCACGCTGACGCGCTTCGATAGATTCATCACTAAATTCGATAACCTTTCCGCAGTCGAGGCAGATCAGATGATCGTGGTGATGTTGTTGAGTCAGTTCAAATACGGATTTACCGCCTTCAAAATTGTGGCGGGTGACGATACCGGCGTCGTCAAACTGGTTCAGTACACGATATACCGTAGCCAGACCAATTTCTTCACCCATATCGATCAGACGTTTGTATAAATCTTCCGCACTGACGTGATGGTTGTCCGGCTCCTGAAGAACTTCCAGGATTTTTAAGCGAGGAAGCGTTACTTTCAGGCCAGCTTTCTTTAGGGCGGTATTGTTATCAGTCATGCGGAATCTGTCCTGTTACTAAGCGGTTCACTTCATTAAAAGAAGTGACAGAATTTGCTCTTGAGATAATGCGTATCATTATAGATTTGCCATGCCTAAATGAAAACTACAAGTCCCTGGCAAATATTGTTAATAAAAACGTGGCTTAGCTTACATTTACATCGGTAAGGCCACTTCAATACTGGAACATTGTACAGGTACTACGGCAAAAGTTACAAATTTGTAGCAATTATTTTGATTGGCATTATCTATTAATACGGCGTAGACATGAGTCTACGCCGCAGTACATCAGGCATTGATAATTTCGTCGAGATGCAGTTCTTCAGAAATTTGTTTTACCCATTTTTCTACACGTTCGGCGGTCAGTTCTGGCTGACGGTCTTCGTCGATAGCCAGGCCGACAAAGTGGTCATCATCCGCCAGACCTTTTGATGCTTCGAAATGATAGCCCGCAGTTGGCCAGTGACCGACGATGGTCGCGCCGCGCGGTTCAATAATGTCACGAATGGTGCCTAAGGCGTCGCAGAAATATTCTGCGTAATCTTCCTGGTCGCCACAGCCAAACAGCGCAACCAGTTTACCATTGAAATCAATCTCTTCGAGAGTCGGGAAGAAGTCGTCCCAGTCACACTGTGCTTCGCCATAGTACCAGGTTGGGATGCCCAGCAGAAGAATGTCATAAGCTTCCAGATCTTCTTTGCTGCTTTTTGCAATGTCATGGACATCGGCAACGTCTTTACCAAGCTGTTTTTGAATCATTTTTGCGATATTTTCGGTATTACCGGTGTCGCTGCCGAAAAAGATGCCAGTGATAGCCATGAGTGAAATAACCTCTTGAAACTTATTGAAATGGGGGTGGCAAATTGCCCACGGATAAAGGCAATCATAGCAGAACAGGCAGTCTTGCGGAATCAGCAAACGAGCAGGACTGCACACTGTGCTACACGAAAGTGGATATTTAAACGATGCCCTGATTACGCAGCGCCGCCAGTTGCTGCATCAATATCTCTTCGATCAGTTCGCTACGGCTCATATTGCGCGACTCCGCCAGCTCGTTCAGCGCCTCGACAGCTTCCGCGTTCAGCTTCAGTTCGACACGCTTAAGGCCACGTACTTTGTCGCGTTTTAGCTGGTTGCGTTTATTAATACGCAGCTGTTCATCGCGCGAAAGCGGATTGGTTTTCGGTCGTCCCGGTCGACGCTCGTGCGCGAACAGATCTAATGTCGTACGGTCCGTTTGTTCTTTGGCCATGATCTTGGTGACTTCGGGGGAAACAATCAGCCAGGCGCCTGCCCGGATGGATAGCCCGCCATAATACAACAGCGTGAGGAATCTCGCCAACGCCCACGCGCGGAATGCCGCGCGGACGCTGGGTTTTTAATCAGTTGCGTTAATCATTAAGATAGCGACGGATAGCCCGCAGCACAGCATCCGGTTTTTCTGCGTGTACCCAATGCCCCGCGCCTGCAATGACATGCGCCCGTGCTTGTGGGAATTGTGCCAGCAAATCATCACGATACTGTTCAGTAACATACGGGGAATTGCCGCCAGGAATAAACAGAGCAGGGTGGTTCCATGCCGGAATCTTCTCCCAGCCAACAATATGTGGATACTGATCCCATAATACTGGCACGTTAAAACGCCACTCACCGTCAACAAAAGATTTCAGCAGGAATTGAATCACGCCCTCTTCATTAATATATTGGCGCATCACTACAGCGGCCTGTTGGCGCGTTTGCGCGTCGGATCCACTGACCGCGTTGATAGCTGCGAAAATTTCATCATGACGGCGTACGTGATAGTCCACCGGCGCGATATCGATCGCTACCAGTTTCTCGATGCGATCGGGCGCCAACGCGGTCAGTGCCATCACAGCTTTACCACCCATTGAGTGACCAATAAATGTCGCCTTATCGATCTGCAGCGCATTCAGAGTATCAACAAGATCCTGGGCCATCGCCGGGTAATTCATGTGTGGATCTCGTGGCGAAAGTCCGTGGTTACGCATATCAACCTGGATGATATTGTGATCGTTTACCAGGTCGCGCGCCAGCACGCCGAGGTTGTCAAGGCTACCAAACAACCCGTGGACGAGGACGATGGGAGAATTATTATGCTGATTTTGTGCAGATTGCGCGCGGATATTCAATTTCATGGCAAAGTTCTTTTTTTCGTGTAGTTGGGTTAGGGTATTATGTTGACCATTGTGCCACAGGGCTGCAACAAATAAGGTTTAATCCGATTTTTTCTGCAAGCCAGGCTTGACGCTATCCGCTGCCGGGATTTATTCATATACTCCTGGCGACTTGTATTCAGCTAAGACACCGCACTGGATTAAGATGAAAACGATTGAAGTTGATGATGAACTCTACAGCTATATTGCCAGCCACACTAAGCATATCGGCGAGAGCGCATCCGACATTTTACGGCGTATGTTGAAGTTTTCCGCCGCATCACAGCCTGTTGCTCCGGTGACGAAAGAGGTTCGCATTGCGTCACCTGCTATCGTCGAAGCGAAGCCGATCAAAACGGTGAAAGACAAAGTGCGCGCGATGCGTGAACTTTTGCTTTCCGATGAATACGCAGAGCAAAAGCGAGCGGTCAATCGCTTTATGCTGCTGTTGTCTACACTATATTCTCTTGACGCCCAGGCGTTTGCCGAGGCAACGGAATCGTTGCACGGCCGCACGCGCGTTTACTTTGCAGCAGATGAACAGACGCTGCTGAAAAATGGTAATCAGACCAAGCCGAAGCATGTGCCAGGCACGCCGTATTGGGTGATCACCAACACTAACACTGGCCGTAAATGCAGCATGATTGAACACATCATGCAGTCGATGCAATTCCCGGCGGAATTGATTGAAAAGGTTTGCGGGACAATTTAAAACAACGTTGCAGATAAAGGACAAAGCAATGGCAATCCACAATCGTGCAGGCCAACCTGCACAGCAGAGTGATTTGATAAACGTCGCCCAACTGACGGCGCAATATTATGTACTGAAACCAGAAGCAGGGAATGCGGAGCACGCGGTGAAATTCGGTACTTCCGGTCACCGTGGCAGTGCAGCGCGCCATAGCTTTAACGAGCCGCATATTCTGGCTATTGCTCAGGCGATTGCCGAAGAACGGGCGAAAAACGGCATCACTGGTCCTTGCTATGTGGGTAAAGATACTCACGCCCTGTCCGAACCTGCGTTTATTTCTGTACTGGAAGTGCTGGCAGCGAACGGGGTAGACGTTATTGTGCAGGAAAACAATGGCTTCACTCCGACACCTGCCGTCTCTAATGCCATTCTGGTTCACAATAAAAAAGGTGGACCGCTGGCAGATGGTATTGTGATTACGCCGTCCCATAACCCGCCGGAAGACGGTGGTATCAAGTACAACCCGCCAAATGGTGGTCCGGCAGATACCAACGTCACTAAAGTGGTGGAAGACAGGGCCAACGCGCTGATGGCCGATGGCCTGAAAGGCGTGAAGCGTATCTCCCTCGACGAAGCGATGGCATCTGGTCATGTGAAAGAGCAAGATCTTGTGCAACCGTTCGTAGAAGGTCTGGCCGATATCGTTGATATGGCAGCGATTCAGAAAGCTGGCCTGACGCTGGGTGTTGATCCGTTGGGCGGTTCCGGTATCGAATACTGGAAGCGCATTGGCGAGTATTACAACCTCAACCTGACCATTGTTAACGATCAGGTCGATCAAACCTTCCGCTTTATGCACCTCGATAAAGACGGCGCAATCCGTATGGACTGTTCCTCCGAGTGTGCGATGGCGGGCCTGCTGGCGCTGCGTGATAAGTTTGATCTGGCGTTTGCCAATGACCCGGATTATGACCGTCACGGTATCGTCACTCCGGCTGGTTTGATGAACCCGAACCACTACCTGGCGGTGGCGATCAACTACCTGTTCCAGCATCGTCCGCAGTGGGGCAAAGATGTTGCCGTCGGTAAAACGCTGGTTTCATCTGCGATGATCGACCGTGTGGTCAATGACTTGGGCCGTAAGCTGGTAGAAGTGCCGGTAGGTTTCAAATGGTTTGTTGATGGTCTGTTTGATGGCAGCTTCGGCTTTGGCGGCGAAGAGAGTGCAGGCGCTTCCTTCCTGCGTTTCGACGGCACGCCGTGGTCCACCGATAAAGACGGCATCATTATGTGTCTGCTGGCGGCGGAAATCACTGCTGTCACCGGTAAGAACCCGCAGGAACACTACAACGAATTGGCAAAACGCTTTGGTGCGCCGAGCTACAACCGTTTGCAGGCAGCTGCGACTTCCGCACAAAAAGCGGCATTGTCTAAGCTGTCTCCGGAAATGGTGAGCGCCAGCACCCTGGCAGGCGACCCGATCACAGCGCGCTTGACCGCAGCGCCTGGCAACGGTGCTTCTATCGGCGGCCTGAAAGTGATGACTGACAACGGCTGGTTCGCCGCGCGTCCGTCAGGCACGGAAGACGCATACAAGATCTACTGTGAAAGCTTCCTCGGTGAAGAACATCGCAAGCAGATCGAGAAAGAAGCGGTTGAGATTGTTAGCGAAGTTCTGAAAAACGCGTAATCACATTAAATAAGAAAAAGGGCGGTAGGAAGATCGCCCTTTTTTACTTATGACTGCCTGATGCGCTACGCTTATCAGGCCTACGAGGATGGTGCAATATATTGAATTTGCGCGATTTTGTAGGCCATATAAAGCGTTTACGCCGCATCCGGAAATTCAGCCCCTAAAGCATAAACCGATACCCAATCCCGGTTTCAGTAATAAAATGGCGGGGCCGGGCCGGATCTTGCTCCAGTTTTTGTCGCAGATGCCCCATATAAATACGCAAATAGTGGCTGTGTTCGACCGCGTTTGGTCCCCACACCTGGTTGAGTAACTGGCGCTGGGTGAGCACTTTTCCGGCATTGTTGAGCAGCACGGCCAGCAGACGGAACTCAATAGGCGTGAGATGTACTTCTTCCTCACCACGGTGAATCACGCGGGCGGCTAAATCGACGGTAACATCGGAAAATTTCACCACTGGCTCGGGCGCGGTGGTAGCTGAGTGGCGGCGTAACGCGACACGCAGACGGGCCTGCAATTCGCCAATGCCAAACGGCTTACTCAGATAATCATCCGCTCCGGCATCCAGCGCGGCGATTTTGTCGCTCTCTTCGCTACGTGCGGAAAGCACAATCACCGGCACCGCGCTCCACTGGCGCAGGTCGCGGATAAACTCAATTCCATCGCCATCGGGCAGGCCGAGATCGAGAATAATCAAATCTGGCTTACGAGTCGCCGCTTCCAGCAGCCCCCGTTGCAGCGTTTCGGCTTCAAAGACGCGCATACCGTCGCCCTCCAGCGCCGTGCGCAGAAAGCGACGAATAGCCTGTTCATCTTCAACAATCAGAACGTTTGTCACATATCCTCATGAAATTCTTCAAGTTCAGGGGCAGTTTGCTGGGGAAGTGTAACACGAAAACAAGCACCACCTTCCGGTCGGTTGAACGCGGTAATGGTGCCGCCGTGTACATCCACAATCGCCCGACAAATTGCCAGTCCAAGCCCTACACCTGGTACCGCCGACTCTTTATTCCCGCGAGCAAACTTATCGAAAATCGTCTGCTCCTGGCCTGGTGGAAGACCGGGGCCGTTATCCCAGACATCCAGTTGTAGATTTTCGCCCTCAACGTGGGCATCAATACCAATTTCGGCCTGCGCACCCGCGTATTTCACCGCGTTCTCCAGCAGATTAATCAGCACCCGTTCAAAGAGTGGCCCGTCAACGTGGATTAAGGTCAGCGGTTCTGGCAGAGAAAGATTGATGGGCGACGATAAACCTGGTTCCAGCATTTGCAGCGCACTGCCGACCACTTCTTCCAGCGTTAACCACTCTTTCTTCAAATTAAAACCGCCGGACTGAATTCGCGCCATATCCAGTAGATTATTCACCAGTCGGGTAGTGTTCAGCACATGCTGACGAATCTCGCTAGCCTGGCGGGCGTGGGGCGATCCTTCGCTTGCCAGATCGAGCGTTAAGATTTCTGCCTGACCGAACAGCACCGTAAGCGGAGTGCGTAAATCATGCGAAAGCGCCGCCAGCAGGGCGTTGCGGATCTGTTCACGTTCGCTTGCCATCCGCGCCTGTTCTTCGCTGGCGGTCAGCGTCAGCCGCTCAAGCGCATTGGCGACTAACAGCGTAAACGTCTCCAGCAGGCGCTGCTGTTCCGGGATCATCAACTGGCGCAGATTCCCCGGTTCCACCACCACCAGTCCGTAGGTTTTCTCGCCGCTTTTTAACGGCAAAATCTGGTACGGTACGCCGGATAACGTGTCAGTGCCCGCGCCCGCGGGCAGGCCCTTATCAAAACTCCACTGCGCGATGGCATCGTCCCACGGCGTCATTCCTTGCGGATGTGTTAACGGCTGCAATTTACCGTTGTCATCGGGCAACAACACCTGACTGCGGGCATGAAACGTGGAGGCAATAAATTGTTCGCTGGTGGCGGCGATGTCCTGCGGACTGCGGCCCACAGCCAGAGCTTTGGACATTTCATATAAGTGCCGTGTGCGTTGCTCGCGGTAACGGGCTACCCGCGCCTGATAACGCACGCCAGCAGTAAGGTTCCCGATCACCAGCCCAACGGTTAACATCACCGCGAAGGTCAGCAGATATTGCACATCAGAGACGGCGAGCGTGCCGCGTGGGGCGATAAAAAAGAGATCAAAACTCACCACATTAATGACGGTGGCAACCACCGAAGGCCAGCGTCCATAAAATAGCGCCACCACCACCACGCCAAGCAGATACAGCATCACCAGGTTGGCGGCATCAAACGTCATCAGCCACTGCATGGCAATTAAGGTGATAACGGCGCATAACGCGGCGGCAACCACGCATCCCTGAATCTGTACCCGCCACTTGTCTTTAAAAGAGCGGCTATCCGGCGCGTTGTTAATCGTGCGGGCGGGTGGCTCATCAAGTGCGACCAGAACCTGATCGAGATCGGGGGCGATGCGCGCCAGTCGGTCAGCAAACGTTTCCCGACGCCACCAGCGGCGCGAGGCCGGGCGACCGAGAATAATCTTGCCGAGATTATGTTCACGGGCATAACGCACTACCGCTTTTTCTTCCGCTGGATCAGAGAGTGTTGCCGTCTCTGCGCCCAGCTCCTGCGCCAGACGTAAGGCGCTGAGAATTGCCCGACGTTTTTTCTCCGGTAAGCGGTGCAGGGCAGGGGTTTCAACATACACCGCGTGCCAGACGCTTCCCAGCCGTGACGCCAGCCGCGCCGCCGCGCGGACCAGTTTTTCGCTGCCGGTGTTATGCCCGATGCATAAAAGGATCGCGTCGCGCGTGTGCCAGACTTTCTCTTCGCCAGGATGCCCCCGCCAGGCGCGCATTTGTTCATCTACGCGATCGGCAGTACGGCGCAGTGCCAGCTCGCGCAGGGCGATTAGATTGCCTTTGCGGAAAAAATGTTCAATGGCGCGCTCCGCCTGCCCGGCAATATAGACTTTGCCTTCTTTCAGCCGCTGGCGCAGATCGTCCGGGGGCAAGTCCACCAGAACCACGTCGTCGGCGGCATCGAAAAAAGGATCGGGCACGGTTTCCCGTACCTGAATTCCGGTGACGCCGCTGACCACATCATTCAGACTTTCCAGATGCTGAACGTTGACGGTTGTGAAAACATCAATGCCGGCTTCCAGCAGCTCTTCGATATCCTGCCAGCGTTTAGGATGACGGGAACCTGGCGCATTACTGTGCGCCAGTTCGTCCATTAAGATCAGCGCCGGACGGCGGGCGAGGGCGGCATCGAGATCAAACTCGCTGATATGCCGCCCACGGTACGCCTGGCGTTTTAACGGCAGAACAGCCAGCCCTTCCAGCATTGCGGCGGTATCTTTCCGCCCGTGGGTTTCTACCACGCCAACCACAATATCCAGCCCTTGCGCCCGCAGTCGCTGGGCTTCTGCCAGCATCGCCCAGGTCTTCCCAACGCCAGCACAGGCACCGAAGAAAACTTTCAGCTTCCCCCGATGCGGCGCGGCAGTTTGTTCCAGCAGACGATCGGGGTCGGGACGTAAGGGTTCGTTATTCATCAAGCTTATCCAGTGCCAGATTGAGTTCGACAATGTTGACGACCGGCTGGCCGATATATTTCACCAGCGGTTGTTGGCTGTATTTTGCGATCAGCTGAGTGAGCTGTTCAACGCTGAGATTACGCGCTTTCGCGATACGTGGGATCTGCCAGGCCGCCGCTTGCGGGGTGATGTTATTGTCCAGCCCGCTTGCCGACGCCGTCACCAGTTCAACCGGAACGTTCGTGCTGGCATCCGGGTTAGCGGCCCGTAATGCAGCAACGCGTGTGGCTATCTGTTTATCCAGCTCCGGGTTACTGACTGCCAGATTGCTCCCGCCAGAAGCCTGTGGATTATAGGGCATTTCTGCCGTTGCCGACGGGCGACCCTGAAAATAGCCGTTGCCGGTAAAATTCTGCCCGATTAATGCCGAGCCACGCACCATATCACCTTCACGGATCAACGAACCGTTGGCCTGCCAGGGAAACCACCATTGCCCCAGCGCGGTGGTCAGCAGCGGGTAAACGCCGCCAGTAATCAATAACAGAAAGATAAATGTCGATAATCCCGGACGTAATCCACGCATGGTAAACCTCACACCAGACCGCAAACGGTCAGCAGTAAATCAATGACTTTGATACCAATAAACGGCACCAGCAGCCCACCCAAACCGTAAATCCATAAGTTACGGCGCAACATGGCAGAAGCGGTAAGCGGTTTATAACTCACGCCTTTTAACGCCAGGGGAATCAAAAAGACGATAATCAAGGCGTTGAAAATGACCGCACTGAGAATGGCAGAGTCGGGCGAATGCAGGCGCATGATATTCAGCGCATTTAACTGCGGATACGTTGCCGCGAACGCCGCCGGAATAATGGCGAAGTATTTCGCCACATCGTTGGCAATGCTGAAGGTGGTCAGCGAGCCACGGGTCATCAGCATCTGTTTGCCAATATGCACCACCTCGATCAACTTGGTCGGGTTGGAGTCGAGATCCACCATATTGCCCGCTTCTTTCGCCGCCTGAGTACCGGAGTTCATCGCCACCGCGACATCTGCCTGCGCCAGCGCCGGAGCATCGTTGGTGCCGTCGCCGGTCATCGCCACCAAACGACCTTCCGCCTGATACTGACGAATTAACGCCAGCTTGGCCTCCGGTGTCGCTTCGGCGAGGAAATCATCGACGCCCGCTTCCGCAGCAATGGCGGCGGCAGTCAGACGGTTATCTCCGGTAATCATCACTGTTTTAATGCCCATTTGGCGCAGTTGCGCGAAACGCTCTTTAATGCCGCCTTTGACGATATCTTTCAGCGCAATAACGCCCAGCACACGAGCACCTTCCACCACCACCAGCGGCGTGGCTCCCTGACGCGCAACCTGATCGACTTTTTGATCAACATCGGCAGGGAAGTGACCGCCGTTAGCCTCAACATGGCGGCGAATGGCATCGACAGAACCTTTACGGATCATGCGGTTGTCGATGTTGATCCCGCTCATCCGGCTTTGCGCAGTAAACGGTACAAAGGTGGCATGGAGCGACTGCACATCGCGCTCGCGCAGGTTAAAACGCTGCTTGGCGAGGATCACAATACTGCGGCCTTCCGGCGTTTCATCAGCCAGCGAAGCCAGTTGTGCGGCATCGGCCAGCGTTTTTTTCTCTACGCCCTGCGCGGGGATAAACTCCGATGCCTGACGGTTACCCAGTGTGATGGTGCCGGTTTTATCCAGCAGCAGGACGTCAACGTCACCTGCCGCTTCAACTGCACGCCCGCTGGTGGCAATCACATTTGCGCCCAGCATCCGACTCATTCCGGCGACGCCGATCGCTGACAACAGGCCGCCAATAGTGGTTGGGATCAGACAGACCAGCAGCGCTACCAGTACCGTAACACTGACTGCATTACCGCCCCACGCGGAAAACGGCCACAGCGTGGCGGTTGCCAGTAAAAAGACGATAGTCAGGGCAATCAGCAGAATGGTCAGGGCAATCTCGTTCGGCGTTTTACGTCGCTGTGCGCCTTCCACCATCGCGATCATCCGATCCAGAAATGTCTCGCCGGGGTTAACGCTGCACTCAATCACCAGCCAGTCAGAAAGAATACGCGTGCCGCCGGTGACGGAGGCAAAATCACCGCCAGATTCACGGATCACCGGTGCCGATTCCCCGGTGATGGCGCTTTCATCGACCGATGCGCCCCCTTCAATGACTTCACCATCGCAGGGGATAATATCGCCTGCTTCTACTAGCACGATATCGCCTTTACGCAGTTGATCGGCGGGAACTTTGTCCGCCGCAGCGCCATATTTCGGCTCACGCAGCTTGCGGGCAAAGGCAGTTTTTTTCACCCCTTTCAGACTGTTGGCCTGCGCTTTACTGCGGCCTTCAGCCAGCGCCTCGGCGAAATTAGCGAACAGTACGGTGACCCACAGCCAGCCGCTAATTGCCGCGCTAAACAGCGCATTGCCAGGCATCGCGCCGCTTGCCATCGCGATGCTAATACAGGTGGTCAGCAAACTGCCGATCCAGACGATAAACATCACCGGATTGCGCCATTGCGCCTGCGGGTTTAATTTTTTCACCGCTTCTTTCAGCGCCTGAACGACAAGTGTTGGTTCGAATAGCGCCAGTTGTTTACGACTCATATTCAGTGCTCACTCAATATCATCAGGAGAGATATTCCGCCACCGGACCAAGCGCTAGGGCAGGGATAAAGGTCAGTGCGCCAACCAGCAACACGGTGCCGATTAATAGTCCAACAAACAGCGGGCCGTGCGTTGGCAGCGTGCCGGAGCTGGCGGGTTGGCTCTTTTTACTCACCAGCGAACCGGCAATTGCCATCACCGGGATAATCACCCCGAAGCGACCGACAAACATGCACAACGCCAGCAAACAGTTCCAGAACGGAGAGTTGGCGCTTAATCCGGCAAAGGCGCTGCCGTTGTTGTTAGCGGCGGATGACACGGCGTACAGCACTTCGCTAAAACCATGCGGGCCAGGGTTGAGCATGGCGCTACGTCCGGCGTCGGTTATCATTGCCAGCGCCGCGCCCATCAGCACCAGCGTCGGGGTGACCAGAATCGCCAGCGCGGTCAATTTCATCTCGCGTACGTCGATTTTTTTACCCAGATATTCCGGTGTACGACCAATCATCAGTCCGGCAATAAACACCGCCAGCAGGACAAACAGCATCATGCCGTAAAGGCCAGAACCGACACCGCCGAATACCACTTCACCAATTTGCATCAACCACATCGGCACCATGCCACCGAGAGCGGTAAACGAATCATGCATCGCAATCACCGCGCCACAGGAAGCCGCCGTAGTCACGACCGCAAACAGGCTACTGACCAGCACGCCGAAACGGCTCTCTTTACCTTCCATATTGATGCTGCTGTCCGCGCCCAGTGCCAGCAGATGAGGATTACCCTGAACTTCTGCCCACATCACCACGCCTACGCAGATGACAAAAATCACCGACATCGCCCACAGCAACATGCGCCCCTGACGGCGATCGCCCGCCACTTCACCAAAGGCAAAACACAGTGCTGTTGGGATCAAAAAGATCGCCAGCATCTGCACGAAGTTGGTCAGTGCGGTTGGGTTTTCAAACGGATGCGACGAGTTGGCATTAAAGAAGCCACCGCCGTTAGTACCGAGCATCTTGATCGCTTCCTGAGAAGCCACCGGACCCATTGGTAACAGCTGTTGTGCTCCTTCAATGGTCGTCACGGCCTGATAAGGCTGAAAGTTTTGCAACGCACCTTGTTGAATAAAAAACAGTGCGATCAACAACGCCACAGGGGCTAACACCCATAACGTGATGCGTAGCAGATCGACCCAGGCATTCCCGAGTGTGCTCATGCTCTGGCGGGTAAACGCGCGGATAAGGGCAAAAATCACCGCAATCCCGCTGGCGGCAGAAAGAAAGTTTTGCACCGTTAAGCCCGCCATCTGGCTGAAATAGCTCAACGTGGTTTCACCGCTATAAGATTGCCAGTTGGTGTTAGTGACAAAGCTGACGGCGGTATTCAGCGCCAGATCCCACGACAGCCCCGGCAGCTGCTGTGGATTAAGTGGCAGATAGTGCTGGCCGAGCAATATAAAAAACAGCACCGCCAGCCCCAGCATGTTCAGGCCGAGAATAGCACAGAGATACTGCTTCCAGTTCATCTCACGGTCAGAGACGCCAAGTACACGAAAGAGTACGCGTTCAACGCCCGCTGTACCGGGAAGAGGAATATCATTAATCAGCCGCGCCAGCCCGCTGCCTAAAGGGCGCGCCAGCACCATTAACACCAGTAAAAATGTGGCGATCAGTAAGAACCCTTGCGCAGCCATCAGAACGCCTCCGCATTGATCAGGGCATAAACCAGATAACCCAGTAATAAAAACACCAGCAACACGCCGGCTATCACGCCTGCACTCACAGTGCACCTCCAGTGGCCTAAAAGTGATACCGGAAGGGTAGAATTCTGGCTGCAAAGATTTCGCAAAAATCTGCGGACGGGGTGTAAAAAAAGTATAAAAATGGCAAAAGCCATGACTTAACTAATGTTTAGTATTAATTTAACCTTTATGTAACTTAATTACATGGTGAATGTAAATAAACCATCAATAAGCAAAAATAAGTGGTCGGATGAGTAGCAAAATTACACAAAAGGCGGTACTATTTTCATCAGATAAACAAATTCATTTTTCCGGTGCCATTCACCGGGTAGATACAAAAGGGGGAGAAAAGTATGGAACTCTACAGAGAATATCCTGCATGGCTTATCTTTTTACGCCGTACTTATGCGGTTGCAGCGGGCGTTCTGGCGCTGCCTTTCATGCTTTTCTGGAAAGACCGCGCCCGCTTTTACAGCTATCTGCATCGCGTCTGGTCGAAAACCAGCGATAAACCGGTGTGGATGGATCAGGCCGAAAAGGCAACCGGCGATTTTTATTGATTGCCTGCGCGCTTAAGCCAGCCTCGTATCAGGGGGCTGGTTTAGGTGTTTTACATCAACGTCTTCCATGATAATTAACATGTAAGACGTTTCCATCGTGTTATTCATTTCATCACTGTTTTAGCATCAAGTTTCGATAGTATCCTTTCAAAGGACAAGCCAGGATGCGGTCACCTTCATTGTCGCTCTAAGCGACTAGATCATCAGAAATCTCTAGTTAGGTTGCATACTTCCTTACACACTTTCCTGAAACTTCAGGGTAAGGTGATAAAGTCGCCATCCCTTTTTCTAATTCCAGCATCTAAATAAATTCCGAATTTTGCTATTAGTATCGCTACCGCAATAAAAACAGATAGTAAAGAGAGTAATATATACTTTAGTGATATGTTAAGAATAATTGATTGTTAACATATCTAATGGGATAAGATATGTTGCTGTTAATGAAAATATTCAAGATTTATTGTTGATAATTATAATACATCCGATATCTCAGCCCTTTCTATGCAAGATGCAATTTTATAAGCTGTCCATTTTTTATATGGAGGCGGTAGCGTGGATGTTACTCTTAATTTTATTGGTATGGTGAATATGTTGGAATTGTTAAATACATAGCTATGTATCCGTTCTGGGCGTTGTAAATATTGGTGATCGCTTAATATTATTAGTGATTATGGCTGGAAAGATAAAGTGTGCTGTAAAGCGGTGATGGGTATTACGTTCATGATTAAAAAAACAGAACCTGTCAATAAATAATTCATTTATTAAAACGGACTATTTCCATTATGACGGAATATTATCTCAATGGGACTGTTTAGAAATACAGAGCCAGTTTCTCCGGGGTAACGAGCATGTATACCAGTGTCAGGTGGCATTTGTATTGCCGGGTGAGCGGGTCATGATGGCCTCCACCTACGCCAGAACCACACCGCTGACCCCGGCAGATATGACGCGCTGGGCTGAAATTAAAAAGAATCTGCGCTTCAGGATACGGCAGGAAGCCAGAACGAATTAATCACACAGGGAACGGGACATGGAAGATGCATTCTGGGCGGCAAGACAGGGGGATGCCCTGCTGCATACGTCGTTTATGGCAGATGTGCTGGGGGCGGTGCTGGAGGTGGCCGCAAATGTCGTTATTGATGCCCTCATTGTCGGCGCAACCTCGTTACTGGCGGCGTCAGTGGGGGTCACGATGGGATGCACGGCCGTCGTGCTGACCGGTTTTGTGGTGGGTGTGGCGATGGTGTACACCGGCGTGACAGAAACGGTCAGCGAAGCC
>NZ_VATT01000022.1:0-5124 GCF_005781225.1 Escherichia sp. E4736
ATAGTGAAGAAAAGTTACTGCCAGTAGTAGATTGTTGCCCTGGCATATTCTGCACCGGCTCCTGATAATCAAACTGTTTTTTAACAGTGCTCAACTTGCTTTCAAGCTGATTTCTAATCTTTCCGATAGAGTCACGAAAAGCCTTTTCACTCATTTTGGGGCTTAGGGCACCAACCGCATCGGATAATTTTTTACCCTCAGCATCTGAAAGAGCGCCCATACCCTTCAGGGACTGCACCATAGGAAGGAATGTTTGAGCTTTAAAGGTGTCGAGCCTTGCTTCAAAGTTAGCCGCATCAGAGCCAGGAACTGTCGGAAACGCTGAGCGAATTCCTACTGCTTTTGAAAGGCCGGGGCTTTGCTCTATCTCGTTGAGAGAATCAAGCGCGGTGCTGAACGTATCAACTGCACCCTGAGCGGCGGCCTGCCTGTCAGCGCGGGCTATGTCAGCCTTTTGCCGAACATCTGCCTGTTTCTGTTTTAGCTCTTCAAGCTTTAACTGATTGCTTTCTCTGGCTATCTGTCTGTCCAGAGCCTTTTCTTGTAATTCTGCTCTTTGTATTTCGCGGGAAAGAGCAGCATTCTGTGCGCTGATGTTCTGTCCACGTATCTGGATGTCCTGACCTCGAGCTGTTAGTGCTTCTCCAGCCTGATTGCTGCGGATTGTCTCTGCCAGTCTGCCTCGGTCAATCTCACGACCAGCCATTTTGTCCTGAACATTGAAGTAATCAATCGGACCAAGAGCAGCCATTCCAAGGTGATCAACAAACTCACCAAATCCTGAAGGGTTCTGCTGATACATCTGAGCAACGTTGTTAGGATCAACACCGACGCGCGCCAGCTCCTTGGCGTTGTTTTGCAGCCAGGATTGCATTGCTTTTGGCGATGATGATGCAAGGCGAGCGCCAGCCGCTAAGGTGCCGATAGAATTGCGCTGGTCTTCATCAATGAATCCCATTCCTTTACGAACAGATTCAATCTGGTCTGGATATTGAGTAGCCAACTGACGCAAAGCACCACGATCACCAGACGCATAAGCATTAGCGTACGCCTGCTGAAATTCTTTCTGCCGCTGAGCCTGCTTTTCCTGCTGAAAAACACCCGCAATACCTGAAATACCTTGCAAAGCCGTCAGTCCAACATTGTTAGCGCCTGAACGCTCAATATCATTGTTCTGCCTGATAAGCTGAAGCGTATTTCCGATGTCATTTACGCTCGGAGCGTTTGAGTTGACGCCGCCGATACCAGCCAACAATCCGCCGTTTGTTCCTTGCCAAGTAGCCATGATTACCCCTTAAAACAACGAGCCAAGCAGGCCAAGTCCGCCGCCAATTGCCGCACCTAATCCAGTGCCAAGTCCGGGAACAATAGAGCCAAGAGCAGCGCCAGTCATAGCCCCTGAAGCTCCGCCGCTAATTGCTGTCTGAAGGCCTGATGGTTTATTGGCGTTAGCAGCGGCAAGTGCTGCGCTTTGCTGCGCAATGCTGCTCATGTTGTTGGCGTATGTCTGCCCGGCGTTCGCTTGACCTTGCAGCGCACCAAGGCCAATGTTTGCCAGATTGTTGTAGTTGCTCATCTGGTTTGACAACCACGACTGACCGAGAGTCGGGGCAATCGTGGCCAGTTGATTGCTTGTGGCTGTCGAGCCAAGCCCCCCCGTCGCCTCCGCAGCAGCAAGACTCTGGTAACGCGCCTGACCTGCAAGGTCTTTATACTGCTGAGAGTTGTAATACTGATTAAGTGCCTGCCCCTGTCCTTCTAAACTGGAAAGATTCTGAAGCTGGTTAACATACTGCTCCGCAAGCGGCGTGAACGGAGCAAGGTTTTTCATGATCGTCTGCCACTGCTGATTTTGCAGGTCTGCGGAATACTTCTGAGCTTCTGCTGCATACTTTGCGCTTTTATCAGAACTGCCACCTTTCCCGCCTTTTTCAGGGCAATAAGGTTCCTCGCCGCGCAGTTTTCTGCCCAGCTTAAATGCATATAACATGGCTATCTCCCGTGATTCAGGAAGTCGATTAGTTCTTCGCGTGTGGCGCTGTAAAACGTCACGTCATCCACGCCTTTGAAGTATTTCTTGATGGTTCCTACACGCTTAAGGCCAATCATTGTGCAGTACATCTGACCGTGGCGGAATTTGCGTGCAGCAAATGATGTGACGCACTGAACGGTGGTGTTGGTCAGAATGTATCGCCAGAACGCCAGCCCGATTTCCTTGCTGAAGCCGCGAATCTCTGGCAGGTACATGGCGTGGCAATCGAATGTAAGCGGCTGAACCTCCTGATAGTAAACAATGCCTCCGAACTGCATATGCACGTTCACCTCGAAGTAACGGCATTCAGGCTTGTAGTCGTATCCATCACCGTTGTTGCTCCCGGCGATAATGTCAGGGTGATTTCCGACTGCTTCTATCAGGTCGATGTTTCGCGTTGGTTTGAATGTAATCATCAGTCAATCAGCCCATGTAATCTAAGTGCCGTTTCAAGCGCCAGAATACGCTGCCGCGCCTGCTGCAAACCTGTAGCGAGAGCTGCGACTTCGGATTGCGTGTACGTAGTGCCGACAGTGTATGACTGGTTAGCGTTGAATGAGCCAAGAAGTGGCGTACCTGTGGCTGCAGTCCATCCGGTCTGCCTTGCTCCAACGACCTGAATTCCATCAACTGAATATGATGTTTTTACATCCAGCGGTGACGCAAGAGACTGCGATTCGGTTACAGTTTTCGATACGTAATCACTCTTAATGTCAGATACATCGCTTTCTACGCCATCCAGTCTTTGGTCAACAGTGACCAGATGCGCCTGAATATCGATAACCTCATCCAGCAAGTAATCAACATCGCTACGCAGTACGACTATCTTCCCTTCGGCAGTTGTTAACCTGACCTCAAGGAGATTTATCGCTTTTGTGTTTGCGGTGATTCTTGCGTCGTGATCTGCCAGTTCGACGTCCTGTTCATCGTTTTTCATCTGAGCATCGTAAGCGCCCTGACCAGCCTGATTTGCCTTCCCGGCAATTGCGCCGACATCAGCCCCCTGATTAATGACATACAGCAGGTAAGACTGGCTGAATATATTGCGTGGAAGGATTGATGTATCGAGTCGTGTAGCCTGAATTGTTACCGGCTCATTGAGATTCGAATCAGCCATTACTCAATCCTTATCTGGCAACCAGACAGAGTGACAGGTGACTTCGTGATAACGCGCAATTTGAAGCCGACATTTTTCCTGATGCGCCCTACTCGCTTCCACAAAACACGTTTGTCGTAAACGAACGGTTCATTCTGCTCAATCATCTGCTCACGCCCGTAATTGATGCCGTCAGTGGTTGCAGAGAGAAAAAGGCGGTCAGCGTACTGCGCAACGCCAGTTGACGATTCAACCTCAAGGTCGAACACTCTGGCGTTATCCGCTTTGAAGAGTGGAGTAAACAGCAGGTGTTCCTGTTGCTTGTCGTACTGACTGCTGATGTCGAATTGCAATTGCCCGGTAACAGATTCCAGCTTATCGCCGCACGTTATCTGATTGCCTTCGTAAATGAAGTCGATAGCGCGGTACACATCGTCATACAAGCCTGTTTTCAGTACACACCATTGCGGACCATTGGCGCTTGAAGATGCGTCGTACACGAGAACATGGCGCGGAAGGTGGATAATCAGCAACTCATGAGCATCAAATCGCAGCGATTCCATCACACCATCAGCCAGTTCATCAGCAGTGTAGGAGCGGAGGATTTTCTCAATGCTCGCGCTGGCGATTGGTGACACCTGACCGGATCCGATGATGTACACAGACGGCGCACCTGTTGCAGGATTGCTGATGAACGCATAAGAATCAGCAAACGGCGTTTTGCAGTAGGTTCCGGCTATTCCTTTTTGCACCATCAGCGATGGCTGTGCGACATACAAAGCGGCACCAACAGTGGTTGCGCCAGTCAGGGAGAAATATTCAATCGTCGATGAACCAAAGCAGACGATGAAGTCTCGCCATGTGCCGATGCCGATGATTCCGTCAGGCTGAGACTCGGCACGATATTGTGCACTGTAACGGTCAGGATGCGATTCGTCTTCAAGGTCAGTGATAAACCATGAATCAGTGCCGTCTTTTGACCACGCATAACGCCCACGTAAGCGCGTAATGTCGCGAACTGAACCTAACTCGTACTGTGTGAATCCGCTGTCTGTAGGCCAGTTTGAGACGGTTTTAACCGTGCCATCATAGCGGTATTCGACCAGTTGACCATTAACGCCTACAGCCTGAGATGTCCGACCATGCGCCATTGATACACGACCACTTCCGGCAACATCACCGACTTCACTTTCGCCCTTATACAGCCTGCCACCACATACGCGATAAACAGCATTCTGCGCCATGTTGTACTCAACGCCGCGAGATACACCGTTCACATCAGAACGTTTGGCAATGCCCGGGAATGAGCGAAGATATCCGCTGCTGTTGAGTATTTCTTTGGGTGTAGCCAGCATATTCACTGGCAGATAGTCGATATAGTCGGCGTTTCGGAAGTCTTTCCCGACACCTTTCATAAGCGGAAGTTGCTGAATCGGCATTATTCGCTCCCGTTATCGCAAGGTTCCTTTCGGTGGAAGTAATTCCAACCGTTCCACTTCGCCAACTGGTTTCCACTGCCAACAGGCATACGGTTTGGATAACCGGACTTACATTTTGCGGCTTTTGCTCTGTCCATTGCAGACAGTTTGACGAGTCGCTCTTTCCCGTATCTGGCAGTGGTTATAAGTTTTGCAGACGCTTCCAGCGCATAATCCGGAGCAATGCGGCAGGCAAGGTTGAAAATGACGGCATTGATAGCGTTATTTGATAAACCGTGTTCATCGCCAGGATCTGGAGCGACATCTGCATCAGCGAAAATGTAGCCAACGTTGATACCTGGTGACGCATCACCGCCAAGCCATTCAGCCATCATCATTTCAAGGTCGTTGACGCCGTCTTCCATAGACTGCGGTTCGACATCGGTTAACGTGGCATTTGATGCGACACCGAGCTTACGTAATGCTGCAAGGACTAAATCACCCTTCGTTGTCAGGTTCATCTGCTGCCGCCTTAGGTTTTCGACCAGGCTTTTTACGCTGTTTTTCTTCTGGCTCTG
>NZ_VATT01000023.1:0-5181 GCF_005781225.1 Escherichia sp. E4736
ATAGTGAAGAAAAGTTACTGCTGGCTGCAGGCTGTGATACCTGTGCAGGTTGAGATTGCTGCCGCTGAGATTTACCAACATTAACGTTATATTGTTGGTTGTAATTGTTGGTGTATTCCTGAATCTCACGAATCGACTGCTGCATAGCCTCCGGGCTTGAGTAGTCAACCTGCGGCATCCCCTGAAAATACATCTTCGCTTCTGCAACGGTGTTAATACCACTGGCGCCCATGTCCCTTGCTGCCGCCACGCCCTGATTCTGCATTCTTCCCTGAATACGTTGTGCTGAGTTATATAACTGACGCTGCTCTTTTCCTGTTAATCGGCTGCGAACATCAGCACCAATTGCCGGGTTACCTGCACCGCCGGTCATTCCTGTCATAAAATCGAGAGCAGAAGCGTCTGCATTTGCGATCGCGTCGATATCCTTCTTCATGGCATAGTTTTGTGCTGATGCAGACGATGTTGCAGGCGCTGCGATTGAACTGGCAGGAACGCGAACCATATTCCCCTCGTTGTCGATGCCTTCGTAGAACGCATTAGCCCCTGCGCCGTGAAGCTTCCCGCCTACCGTTACAGTTCTGCCATCTGATAACTGAACTGTACGCTCATCATTCCCAGCGGTTCCTCTTGTTGACGCTCGCTGCATTGCCAAATCCTGACCGCGTCGCGCAGTAGACGCAGATAAGTCCTGACCGCGCATAGTGATGTTCTGACCACGAGCAGTTAGTGCTTCGCCAGCCTGATTGCTGCGGATTGCCTCTGCAAGTTTTCCACGGTCAATCTCACGACCAACGATTCTGTCTTGTGCCTGAAAATATTGTTCTGGTCCAAGTGCAGCCATTCCAAGGTGATCAACAAACTCTGTGAAACCTTGTGGATTTTGCTGATACATTTTCGCCACATCCAGAGGGTCTACTCCGGCGCGAGAAAGCTCAGATGCGTTGTTCTGCAGCCATGACATCATGGCTTCTGGAGATGAACCTGCGAGTCTGGCACTTGCTGCCAGTGTACCGACAGTAGTACGCTGGTCTTCATCGACAAATTTCATGCCGTTTCTTACAACGTCGAACTGCTCAGGATACTGTGATGCCAGTTTTCGCATGGCATCGCGGTCACCAGATGTATATGCATCAGCATAAGCCTGCTGAAACTCTTGCTGTCGCTTCTGCTGATCCATCTGCTTATACATATCCATGACAGATGAAATGCCCTGCAAAGCCCGCAAGCCAACGTTATTACGTCCTGAACGCTCCATCTCGTTATTCTGTCGAATGTATGCAAGCGTGGCGTCTGCATCACTTGCTCCTGGAGCGTTGGAGTTCATGCCGCCCAACCCGGCAAGAAGAGCGCCTGAATTACCAACCTGTTGCCATGTAGCCAAGAGACACCTCCATTAAAACAGTGAACCAAGAAGTCCTACGCCAGCACCAATTGCTGTCCCCCAACCAGGCATGATTGCAGTACCTGCAGCTGCACCTGCCGCCGCTCCACCAAGGGCGCTCTGAAATCCTGATGGTTTATTTGCATTAGCCGCAGATGCTGCCGCCTGCTGTTGATACAATTGACTGACGTTGTTGGCATAGTTCTGTCCGGCGTTTGCCTGACCTGTAAGAGCACCAAGGCCAATGTTTGCCAGATTGTTGTAGTTGTTCATCTGACCTGACAGCCAGTTTTGACCGAGTGTAGGTGCGATTGCTGCCAACTGGTTTCCGGTTGCCGTAGAGCCTAATCCACCCGTTGCCTCTGCTGCTGCCAGGCTCTGGTAACGCGCCTGACCTGCCAGGTCTTTGTACTGCTGGGAGTTGTAATACTGGTTAAGTGCCTGCCCTTGCCCCTGAAGTGAGGAAAGATTCTGCAACTGTGATACATACTGCTGAGCGAGTGGCGTGAACGGTGCAAGGTTTTGCATGTTCGTTTGCCACATTTCGCGCTGTAGATCGATACCTTTTTCCGTTGCGCGTGCACTCGCTTTTGCTCCACTATCACTGCCACCTTTGCAGTAAACAGCTTTGGTGAGGTACTTATTAGCAATCTGAAAAATTAACATCCGTTAGTTCCTCATATTTTGAGCGCGGTAACTGATAAATCGTGATGCCTACAGGATTTCCATTACTGGTGTATGCATCATCAAGGTGACCAACACGGGTAGCACCGAGCAAACGGATGATTGCCCGCCCGTATTTTGTGGTATCAGGAACCATGGTGATGCTGTTGAGGAATGGTGAGTTTTCGAGAAGCCATTTGCAGAATAATCGGTGCCCTTGTAGTGCATATTCTCCACGGAATCCGGGGTCGTACACCGCATGGCATTCCACAACGCTATGCCAGAAGTTACGCACTTCATGAACACCAGCCAGCACTAATCCTTCGTAGATACCGAGATATACAGCATCAGGCTTGATGTAGTATTTATCTCCACTGTCTACGATATTTCCCGTGTTTTCTGGATTGTTGAGGAATTCTGCAAGCTTCACCGGATTATCGATGAGCTTTATTTCCATTAGTTTATTAAACCATGTGTTCGCAGTGCTTTTTCAAGGGCAAGTATTCGTTGTCTAGCCTGAATCAAACCAGTGGCTATATCATCTACTTCTGCCCGAACGTAGGTTGTTGAAAGAGGATACGGTTGATTTGCAGTAAACGCGCTTGTTAGCGGGGTTCCTGTGCCGGCAGTCCAACCGTTTTGCCTTGCACCGACCACCTTTACCCCTCCAACTGAGTATGATGTTGTCACATTGAGAGGCGATGATAGTGATTGTTGACTTACTTCAGTCTTGGAAACGTAGTCCAAACTGAGATTACCAACATCGTTTTCAACAGATGTCACTCTTCCATCAAGAGATGAAATTTCAGATTGAATGTTGAGAACTTCACCTTCAACTGTGGTTATTCTCACTCCTAAATCAGCAATTGCCGCTGTATTTCCGGTAATTCTTACTTCATGACCATCAACTTCAATGCGCAGTTGTTTAATTCGTAGTTCATGGTCTGCAAGTTCATCGTCCTGCTGTTCATTCCTGACCTGCGCTTCATAAGCTCCATGACCTGCTTCGTTAGCTTTGTTTGCTACGTTACCAACGTCTGTACCCTGTGCGATAACATACAGCAGGTATGACTGAGAGAAGATGTCGCGCGGAAGAATTGACGTGTCGAGCCGCGTCGCCTGCACAATAACAGGGGTGTTGAGATTTGAATCAGCCATTACTCAATCCTTACCTGGCAACCAGACAAAGTGACAGGTGACTTAGTGATAACTCGCAGTTTGAAGCCAATATTTTTCCTGACGCGCCCTACTCGTTTCCACAAAACGCGTTTGTCGTAAACGAACGGTTCATTCTGCTCAATCATCTGCTCACGCCCGTAATTGATGCCGTCAGTTGTAGCAGAGAGGAACAGGCGGTCAGCGTACTGCGCAACGCCAGTTGACGATTCAACCTCAAGGTCGAACACTCTGGCGTTATCCGCTTTGAAGAGTGGAGTAAACAGCAGGTGTTCCTGTTGAAGCCCATACTGGCTGCTGATGTCGAATTGCAATTTTCCGGTAACAGATTCCAGCTTATCGCCGCACGTTATCTGATTACCTTCGTAAATGAAGTCGATAGCGCGGTACACATCGTCATACAAGCCAGTTTTCAACACACACCATTGCGGACCATTGGCGCTTGAAGATGCGTCGTACACGAGAACATGGCGCGGAAGGTGGATAATCAGCAACTCATGAGCATCAAAGCGCAACGATTCCATCACGCCATCAGCCAGTTCATCAGCAGTGTAGGAGCGGAGGATTTTCTCAATGCTCGCGCTGGCGATTGGTGACACCTGACCGGATCCGATGATGTAAACAGACGGCGCACCTGTTGCCGGATTGCTGATGAACGCATACGAATCAGCAAACGGCGTTTTGCAGTAGGTTCCGGCGATTCCTTTCTGCACCATCAACGATGGCTGGGCGACATACAAAGCGGCACCAACAGTGGTTGCGCCCGTCAGGGAGAAATATTCAATCGTCGATGAGCCAAAGCAGACGATGAAGTCTCGCCATGTTCCGATGCCGATGATGCCGTCAGGCTGCGACTCGGCACGATATTGTGCGCTGTATCGGTCAGGATGTGATTCGTCTTCAAGGTCAGTGATAAACCATGAATCAGTGCCGTCTTTTGACCACGCATAACGCCCACGTAAGCGTGTAATGTCGCGGACTGAGCCTAACTCATACTGCGTGAATCCGCTGTCTGTAGGCCAGTTTGAGACGGTTTTAACCGTGCCATCATAGCGAGACTCGACCAGTTGACCATTAACGCCTACAGCCTGAGATGTTCGACCATGCGCCATTGATACACGACCACTTCCGACAACATCGCCGACTTCACTTTCGCCCTTATACAACTTGCCACCACACACGCGATAAACAGCATTCTGCGCCATGTTGTACTCGACGCCGCGAGATACACCGTTCACATCAGAGCGTTTGGCAATGCCAGGGAATGAGCGAAGATATCCGCTGCTGTTGAGGATTTCTTTGGGTGTAGCCAGCATATTCACTGGCAAATAGTCGATATAGTCAGCGTTTCGAAAGTCTTTGCCGACACCTTTCATAAGCGGAAGTTGCTGAATCGGCATTTATTCGCTCCCGTTATCGCAAGGTTCCTTCCGGTGGAAGTAATTCCAACCGTTCCACGTCGCTAACTGGTTACCACTGCCAACAGGCATACGGTTTGGATAACCTGACTTACATTTAGCGGCTTTTGCTCTGTCCATTGCAGACAGTTTGACGAGTCGCTCTTTCCCGTATCTGGCAGTGGTTATAAGTTTTGCTGACGCTTCCAGCGCATAATCCGGAGCAATGCGGCAGGCAAGGTTGAAAATGACGGCATTGATAGCGTTATTTGATAAACCGTGCTCATCGCCCGGATCCGGAGCGACATCTGCATCAGCAAAAATGTAGCCAACGTTGGTCCCAGGTGACGCATCACCGCCAAGCCATTCAGCCATCATCATTTCAAGGTCGTTGACGCCGTCTTCCATAGACTGCGGTTCGACATCAGTTAACGTGGCATTTGATGCCACACCGAGCTTACGTAATGCCGCAAGGACTAAATCACCCTTCGTTGTCAGGTTCATCTGCTGCCGCCTTAGGTTTTCGACCAGGCTTTTTATGCTGTTTTTCTTCTGGCTCTG
>NZ_VATT01000024.1:0-3058 GCF_005781225.1 Escherichia sp. E4736
TCTCTCAATCCGCCAAAACATCTTCGGCGTTGTAAGGTTAAGCCTCACGGTTCATTAGTACCGGTTAGCTCAACGCATCGCTGCGCTTACACACCCGGCCTATCAACGTCGTCGTCTTCAACGTTCCTTCAGGACTCTCAGGGAGTCAGGGAGAACTCATCTCGGGGCAAGTTTCGTGCTTAGATGCTTTCAGCACTTATCTCTTCCGCATTTAGCTACCGGGCAGTGCCATTGGCATGACAACCCGAACACCAGTGATGCGTCCACTCCGGTCCTCTCGTACTAGGAGCAGCCCCCCTCAGTTCTCCAGCGCCCACGGCAGATAGGGACCGAACTGTCTCACGACGTTCTAAACCCAGCTCGCGTACCACTTTAAATGGCGAACAGCCATACCCTTGGGACCTACTTCAGCCCCAGGATGTGATGAGCCGACATCGAGGTGCCAAACACCGCCGTCGATATGAACTCTTGGGCGGTATCAGCCTGTTATCCCCGGAGTACCTTTTATCCGTTGAGCGATGGCCCTTCCATTCAGAACCACCGGATCACTATGACCTGCTTTCGCACCTGCTCGCGCCGTCACGCTCGCAGTCAAGCTGGCTTATGCCATTGCACTAACCTCCTGATGTCCGACCAGGATTAGCCAACCTTCGTGCTCCTCCGTTACTCTTTAGGAGGAGACCGCCCCAGTCAAACTACCCACCAGACACTGTCCGCAACCCCGATTAGGGGTCTACGTTAGAACATCAAACATTAAAGGGTGGTATTTCAAGGTCGGCTCCATGCAGACTGGCGTCCACACTTCAAAGCCTCCCACCTATCCTACACATCAAGGCTCAATGTTCAGTGTCAAGCTATAGTAAAGGTTCACGGGGTCTTTCCGTCTTGCCGCGGGTACACTGCATCTTCACAGCGAGTTCAATTTCACTGAGTCTCGGGTGGAGACAGCCTGGCCATCATTACGCCATTCGTGCAGGTCGGAACTTACCCGACAAGGAATTTCGCTACCTTAGGACCGTTATAGTTACGGCCGCCGTTTACCGGGGCTTCGATCAAGAGCTTCGCTTGCGCTGACCCCATCAATTAACCTTCCGGCACCGGGCAGGCGTCACACCGTATACGTCCACTTTCGTGTTTGCACAGTGCTGTGTTTTTAATAAACAGTTGCAGCCAGCTGGTATCTTCGACTGATTTCAGCTCCACGAGCAAGTCGCTTCACCTACATATCAGCGTGCCTTCTCCCGAAGTTACGGCACCATTTTGCCTAGTTCCTTCACCCGAGTTCTCTCAAGCGCCTTGGTATTCTCTACCTGACCACCTGTGTCGGTTTGGGGTACGATTTGATGTTACCTGATGCTTAGAGGCTTTTCCTGGAAGCAGGGCATTTGTTGCTTCAGCACCGTAGTGCCTCGTCATCACGCCTCAGCCTTGATTTTCCGGATTTGCCTGGAAAACCAGCCTACACGCTTAAACCGGGACAACCGTCGCCCGGCCAACATAGCCTTCTCCGTCCCCCCTTCGCAGTAACACCAAGTACAGGAATATTAACCTGTTTCCCATCGACTACGCCTTTCGGCCTCGCCTTAGGGGTCGACTCACCCTGCCCCGATTAACGTTGGACAGGAACCCTTGGTCTTCCGGCGAGCGGGCTTTTCACCCGCTTTATCGTTACTTATGTCAGCATTCGCACTTCTGATACCTCCAGCATGCCTCACAGCACACCTTCACAGGCTTACAGAACGCTCCCCTACCCAACAACACATAGTGTCGCTGCCGCAGCTTCGGTGCATGGTTTAGCCCCGTTACATCTTCCGCGCAGGCCGACTCGACCAGTGAGCTATTACGCTTTCTTTAAATGATGGCTGCTTCTAAGCCAACATCCTGGCTGTCTGGGCCTTCCCACATCGTTTCCCACTTAACCATGACTTTGGGACCTTAGCTGGCGGTCTGGGTTGTTTCCCTCTTCACGACGGACGTTAGCACCCGCCGTGTGTCTCCCGTGATAACATTCTCCGGTATTCGCAGTTTGCATCGGGTTGGTAAGTCGGGATGACCCCCTTGCCGAAACAGTGCTCTACCCCCGGAGATGAATTCACGAGGCGCTACCTAAATAGCTTTCGGGGAGAACCAGCTATCTCCCGGTTTGATTGGCCTTTCACCCCCAGCCACAAGTCATCCGCTAATTTTTCAACATTAGTCGGTTCGGTCCTCCAGTTAGTGTTACCCAACCTTCAACCTGCCCATGGCTAGATCACCGGGTTTCGGGTCTATACCCTGCAACTTAACGCCCAGTTAAGACTCGGTTTCCCTTCGGCTCCCCTATTCGGTTAACCTTGCTACAGAATATAAGTCGCTGACCCATTATACAAAAGGTACGCAGTCACCCCATAAAAGAGGCTCCCACTGCTTGTACGTACACGGTTTCAGGTTCTTTTTCACTCCCCTCGCCGGGGTTCTTTTCGCCTTTCCCTCACGGTACTGGTTCACTATCGGTCAGTCAGGAGTATTTAGCCTTGGAGGATGGTCCCCCCATATTCAGACAGGATACCACGTGTCCCGCCCTACTCATCGAGCTCACAGCATGTGCATTTTTGTGTACGGGGCTGTCACCCTGTATCGCGCGCCTTTCCAGACGCTTCCACTAACACACACACTGATTCAGGCTCTGGGCTGCTCCCCGTTCGCTCGCCGCTACTGGGGGAATCTCGGTTGATTTCTTTTCCTCGGGGTACTTAGATGTTTCAGTTCCCCCGGTTCGCCTCATTAACCTATGGATTCAGTTAATGATAGTGTGTCGAAACACACTGGGTTTCCCCATTCGGAAATCGCCGGTTATAACGGTTCATATCACCTTACCGACGCTTATCGCAGATTAGCACGTCCTTCATCGCCTCTGACTGCCAGGGCATCCACCGTGTACGCTTAGTCGCTTAACCTCACAACCCGAAGATGTTTCTTGCGATTCATCATCGTGTTGCGAAAATTTGAGAGACTCACGAACAACTTTCGTTGTTCAGTGTTTCAATTTTCAGCTTGATCCAGATTTTTAAAGAGCAAA
>NZ_VATT01000025.1:0-117885 GCF_005781225.1 Escherichia sp. E4736
GATAGCGGGTCAAGATCATAAGCGGATTTATAATAACTTATTCTTCAATCAATAAAGATAGAAACAAACCATTGGAGTTTGCAATAAAACGTTTTTTTAGATTGTATCCAGTATATTTTATAGTATTGACCTTAGTTATATCCCTGAATTATGAAACAATATATACTATATCGCAGATTATAAAAAGCTATATGCTCATACCTATAGATTATAATTTCATTGGACCTTGGTCAGGGTATAGTATAATAATACCAGCATGGACATTAACTTATGAGATTTGGTTTTATACTGTATTTTGCATTTCATTATGCATAAACCACAAATACAGGACTGTAATTGCTACGTCTATATTAATAACTATTTGTATGTTGAGCCAACTGTACTTCCATGGAAATATTTTTTTAAACCCCGTTACGCAACCTCCATTTGGAGATGGGATTATTCGCAATCTAGTATTTATTTCTAATCCCATAAGTTATGATTTTATATTGGGGATGATTGTGGCAGAGGCGTATATTAATGTGCCTTTTGATTTTTTAGATAAAATGCCTGTTGTTCAATTTCTTAATATTACTGCTCTGTTTGCCCTCCTTCTACTATGCCTTGGTTTAAAAATTGGTCCTGGAATTGTGGCGTGGGGGGGGTATTCATTTATGATTGTTGCTCCTCTGGTTCTTATTTCTAAATGCAGGGAAGTATATTGTAATAAGGCGCTAACGTATATTGGCGAAATATCCTATTCACTTTACATTAATCATATGGTTGTTTATACCCTGGCAGTTGTATACCTTAAGCCTTATGGGATGTTGGATAGTAAGGGTTTTGGGGTTTTTCTTGCTTTGATCTGCGCAACCTTCATAGTATCAATTATATCTTATAATTTTATAGAGAAGCCTTTTGTAACTATCGGACATGCGATTGCTCGAAGAATTCAAAATAAACCATATAGTTTACCAGTCAAAAGCGAACCAATAAGAAAATCCTAATAACATAGAAAAGATAAATTAACTCGCTAGAAAACAACTATATTGGAAACGCATCGAATCGTTTTAGTTAACTCGATTTTTTGAACAATTCTGACCTGTTCACATAACTTTGTTGGTAGTCCAACTTTTTGGGGTAGTACATCCCTTGGCGTTTATTGTTCATATTAAAAGCCCATAACTCTCACGAATCATGGGCTTTGTGGTAGAAAGACGATTAATTAAACCAACTGTCCGATTTATTCTCTTCTGCTTTACCCACGCTTTTCATCAAATCGCGACCACCTTCTGTCACATTCCTGTTAGCGTCAGCTTCAGATTGCACGACATCAGTTTGCGCGGCTTTGTGCTTCAGCTCCTGATCGATAAATTCGTTCTCGCGCTTAACGCGGGCTTCTTCTTTCGCCAGCGCCAGTTTTTGTTTCTGAATCTCTAAGCTGCGCAGCTCATCTTCATAACTTTGATCGCGTTTTTTATCCGCAGTGGCTTCGGCGTCCAGTTTATCCTGGCGAGCTTTCTTATCCGCTGCTGCTGCCGCCGCTCTTTTATTGGCGGCTGCCTGAGCGTTTGCGCGACGCTGTTTCTCTTGTTGAATTTCCCTGTTGCGCTCCGCGACCCATTCGTCATGCTGCCTTTGCTCTTCATTTTTACCTTGCTGTTCTGCTTCTGCGACAGCCGAGAGTTGATCCTGCAATGATGAGGCGGCAGCCGGATAGCTTAAGGAGGCTAAGATGGCGCAAAGAAAAACTTTCTTCATGACTCCTCCTGATTATTAGCTCTTTTCAGGACATTTGGTATTTGGCTGAATACGCGTTTCGTTATACGTCGTGGTAATAACGACAGCTAAACCCGTCGTAAACTGGCATTCTTTACCCACCTGTGTGGATGTATACACTTTGGTGCCTTCCTTATAAGTTAAAGAAACACCTTCCACTAAGGTTTTATCATTCACCATAGAACCTGCTGCTGCGCCTACAGCTCCGCCGCCAACTGCACCTGCCGTCGTTCCGGAATTACTGCCAGACCCGACGTTGTGGCCGATAACGCCGCCAGCGACTGCGCCAATAAGTGCGCCGAAGGCTTGTGCGTTCCGTTTATTTTGGGAGTTGTCTACGGCAACTTTTGCGGGAAGAATGGAAATGATATTAACGGTTTTAGTTTCTTGCTTGGTATTCAGTTGATCAGTTTGATAAACATCGGCGGCATGATCGTCAGCATTTGATTGGCATCCTGCCAACATGAATGACGCTAAAATTGCCACAGGCAGAAGACATTTTTTAAATTTCATCACTATTCCTTGTTATAGACTTTACGAAAAACAAGACATTTAAGATCATCGAAAGAGGAAAGTAAATGTATAGACTATGAAGGAATAGATTAAATTTATTTAAATTCATTGAATAAATATATATGCATTAACGCATAATAAAAACATATATATTATGTTTAATATACATTGCGTCTTATTGCAGAATGATTCGAAATCAGAACAAAGAGGTAAAAATTTAGATAAATAAATGCCTGCCGCTTTGATAACAACAAAGAGCAACCGTATCTGACAGCATTGAGCCGTCTTGTTCAGTAAAGGTGACGAAGGTAACCGCTAACGTTGTACCGGGGATTCGATAGAGAATGTGGATTGCTGAGCTTCTTTTTTGCTCTGATGATGCTGCCAGGCGCCAACGGAGGAGTAGATAAAGCGGCCAAAGAAGAAGAGAAAGCTGATAAGCAATACGATACGAGTCATGCGACTGTTAAATCGGTGTCGTTTTCGCATACTGGTTGGCTGACTCACAAAGGGTTCCTCAAGGTATGTCCATGCCATGGACGGTACTTACATTAAGGCATACCCGGGCGCAATGGTCAATTGTTCATTATGTAAAAAAGCGTCAGTTGATACATATTTTAATGTTATGGAAGTTAATTTAATTATTTACAATAATGATGTAATAATGACGGGTTAACATGATAAACGTAATAATTCATTGAACAGGGTAATTTTGTTTGATATATATCAATTGGAACTTTCATATGACAATTAGAATCAATGCTCCTTAATTGCGATGAATAATCATCCATCGAAGTCAGGTGGGATGCCTGTCTGAATACACCCTTTCAGGATGTAAGGGGTTCTGCTGAGCATCTATGAAACTGAATGCAACTTATATAAATATACGTGATAAATGGTGGGGGCTTCCGCTGATCCTGCCGTCTATAATCTTGCCTGTTTTTGCCCATATAAATACGTACGCACATATTTCTTCTGGTGAAGTTTTTCTCTTTTATCTGCCGCTAGCGCTGATGATCAGTATGATGATGTTTTTTAGCTGGGCAGCATTGCCAGGTATTGCTTTAGGGATTTTTATTCGCAAGTATGCCGAGCTTGGTTTTTATGAAACGCTCTCGTTAACGGTTAATTTCATTATCATTATCATTCTTTGTTGGGGCGGCTACAGGGTGTTTACTCCCCGACGTAACAACGTTTCACATGGCGATACCCGCTTAATTTCCCAGCGCATTTTTTGGCAGATTGTTTTCCCTGCAACGTTGTTTCTGGTGCTCTTCCAGTTTGCGGCGTTTGTAGGTTTACTGGCGAACAGAACAAATCTGGTTGGCGTCATGCCCTTTAATCTGGGAACCTTAATTAATTATCAGGCTTTACTGGTGGGTAATCTGATAGGCGTCCCGCTTTGCTACTTCATCGTTCGTTCTGTACGAAATCCATTTTATTTGCGAAGCTATTATTCTCAATTAAAACAACAGATTGACAGTAAAGTTACAAAAAAAGAGTTCGCGCTGTGGTTGCTTGCTCTGGGCGCATTGTTATTTCTGCTATGTATGCCTTTAAATGAAAAAAGCACAATTTTCAGCACCAACTATACCTTGTCGTTATTGCTGCCGCTGATGATGTGGGGAGCGATGCGTTATGGCTACAAGCTGATCTCGTTGCTCTGGGCAATAGTGCTGATGATCAGTATCCATAGCTACCAGAATTATATTCCCCTTTATCATGGGTATACCACTCAACTAACCATAACCTCCTCCAGCTATCTGGTATTTTCTTTTATCGTCAATTACATGGCGGTTCTGGCAACGCGTCAACGAGCGGTGACCAAACGCATTCAGCGGCTGGCTTACGTGGACCCGGTTGTTCATCTGCCGAATGTTCGAGCTTTGAATCGCGCGTTGCGTGATGCGCCCTGGTCCGCGCTATGTTTTTTACGCATTCCCGGTATGGAAATGCTGGTAAAGAACTATGGCATCATGCTGCGTATCCAATACAAACAAAAGCTTTCACATTGGCTGGCACCTTTACTGGAACCCGGAGAAGACGTTTATCAGCTTTCTGGCAATGATCTCGCGCTGCGACTGAATACAGAGTCTCACCAGGAGCGCATTATCGCATTGGATAACCATCTTAAGCAGTTTCGTTTCTTTTGGGATGATATGCCATTGCAACCACAGATTGGTGTCAGCTATTGCTATGTCCGTTCGCCAGTGAATCATATTTATTTGCTGTTAGGCGAGTTAAGTACGGTTGCTGAACTCTCTATAGTGACTAATGCCCCGGAAAATATGCAGCGTCGCGGAGCAATGTATCTGCAGCGAGAATTAAAAGACAAAGTGGCAATGATGAATCGGCTACAGCAGGCGCTTGAGCACGACGATTTTTGCCTTATGGCCCAGCCAATTACTGGAGCGCGCGGCGATATCTATCATGAAATTTTGCTGCGTATGCGAGGGGAGAATGATGAACTCATCAATCCTGATAATTTCTTGCCGGTTGCGCATGAATTTGGCTTATCGTCCAGTATCGACATGTGGGTCATCGAACATACATTGCAATTTATGGCGGAAAATAAAGAGAAAATGCCCGCCCAACGATTTGCGATTAATTTGTCGCCAACTTCAGTTTGTCAGGCCCGCTTTCCTGTTAAAATTAGTAAGTTATTAGCGAAATACCAAATAGAGGCGTGGCAGCTTATCTTTGAAGTCACCGAAAGTAATGCCCTTACCAATGTTAAGCAGGCACAGAATACGTTACAACATCTTCAGGAGTTAGGATGCCAGATTGCTATTGATGATTTCGGCACCGGATACGCAAGTTATGCGCGGCTAAAAAATGTGAATGCCAATTTATTAAAAATTGATGGCAGCTTCATCCGTAATATTGCCTCGAATAGTCTGGATTACCAGATAGTGGCATCGATTTGTCATCTGGCACGAATGAAGAAAATGCAAGTGGTTGCGGAGTATGTTGAAAATGAAGAGATTCGCAAAGCCGTACACTCTTTGGGTATTGATTACCTGCAAGGCTTTTTGATTGGTGAACCGCAGCCGTTAATTGCGATTACGGCTGAAAGAGAACCTGTTCGAGAAAGCGCGTAATTCATTTGGGCCAACGCAACAGGTTGGCCCGTTTTCATTTCATATTAAGCCGCGATTTCCGGCGTGCTTTCTTCTTCAATTTTTAACCGCCAGCCATTCACGCCTTCCCAGTATTCTTGCTCCTTTTCCAGATCAAGCAATACCAGCGCGTTCTGGCTAAACCAGTCATGCGGAAAACGTAACGTCCAGTGGCTATCATCAGTAATCAGAGTCAATGTCGGCGGTGTTGTGGTTGCCTGACGTTGATTGTTAAGTAATACGCCAAGACGCAACAGTTGAATTAACGGCAGGAACTGTTTTTTCTTAAACAGCGTAAAGCGTGGCAAATCGTCGAGCTTAATCGCTTTACGATGATAACGCACCAGCGTCGCCATCATCAGTTGTTGTTCCTGATTAAACCCTGGCAAGTCGCTGTTTTGCAGGATATACGCAGAATGGCGATGAAGGCCGCTATGATTAATGCTTAATCCGACTTCATGTAGCATGGCGGCCCAGCGCAGTAATGCTTCCAGTTGTGGATGCGCCAGCTTCGGTTGCTGTTCCCGCCATTGTTCGTACATTTGCATAGTTGTGTCGAGCACCCGTCGGGCCTGTTCACTGTCAATGTGATACTGGTTGGCCAGACTGCTGGCGGTGCGGCTACGCACATCCTGATGGCGGAAACGTCCTTCCATTTCATACAAAACGCCTTCACGCAGCGCCCCGTCAGAAAGCCGTAGTTCACGAATGGCTAAGGCATCAAATACACCACACAAAATAGCCAGACCAGGAACAAAAACCGTTTTCCGTTCTTCCGACAGACCCGGCAAACTTAACGCCGAGAAATTACGATGACGCAATACTTCTTTCACCAGTTTATCGAGGCGCTCTGGTGTGATGATGCCGTCTTTCTCGCCCATTTCCAGCAACACTTCGTGGGCGGCTTTAATGGTGCCGGAAGCCCCCATAGCAACGTTCCAGCCCTGAATACGGAATTGCCAGGTTAATGTTTCCAGTTTTTGTGCAGCCGCCATGCGTGCGCGCTGAAAATTCTCTTTATTGATGACTCCGCCCGGAAAATAAAGCTGGGCAAAGCTAACGCAACCCATCCGGCGGCTTTCGACGAGAATCGGTTCGAAATTTTCTCCAATTACCAGCTCCGTTGAGCCGCCGCCAATATCAATAACCAGTTTGCGACCTTTTTCCGGCTGGGTATGTTCCACACCCATAAAAATCAGACGAGCCTCTTCGTTGCCGGAAATAATTTCAATCGGATAGGGAATAACCTTTTCGGCGCGTTTCAGAAAATCAGTAGCGTTCAGCGCCTGACGCAGTGTATGTGTCCCGACAATGCAGACACTAGAGGGAGAGAAACCTTGCAAGCGCTCGGCAAACAGCGACAGACAGCTTAAACCGCGCGTCATCGCCTCCTCACTCAACATATTATCTGGCCCCAGACCATCTGCCAGGTGTACCCGTTGTTTCAGGCGGCCAATAATCTGCATGGCGCCATCCACCACACGGGCAATAACCATGTGGAAACTGTTTGAACCAAGATCGACCGCAGCAAACTCCTGCGGGCGAGGGGATTTGTCGTGTATTGGCATAGGTTATTCTGGTTGTTCGAGTGATTTTATGTAGTCGTAGATCGCCAACTGCGCCCGAACTTTCCGGCGATTACCGCGGGGAACGTAGCGATTACTGAGTTCTTTATCGATATAACGTGCTTTCACCGTATCGCTGAACAGAATATCTACGATATCCAGTACCCGCTGCTTCAGGCGCGGGTCGAGCAGCGGCGTTGCCACTTCAATACGATAATCAATGTTGCGCGTCATCCAGTCGGCGGAAGAGAGGTAAACTTTTTTATCGCCACCATTTTCAAAAATATATACCCGATCATGTTCAAGGTAACGGTCAACAATGCTGATAGCACGAATATTGTCGCTAATGCCTTCCAGATTGGGGATCAACGAACACATCCCGCGTACCAGCAGATTTACCGGCACGCCGGAACTGGATGCCGCATACAGACGATCGACCAGTCCTTTATCGACCAGGTTATTCAGTTTCAGAGTAATACCGCTGGGCAGCCCTTGTTGTGCGTTGGCGATCTCGCGATCCACCATTTCATACAACAGACGGCGGGAGTTTTGCGGCGACACCATTAAATAATCAAATGTCACCGGACGGTATGGGTTTTCAATAAAGTTGAACACCCGCCGCACTTCGTTGGTGATGCGCGCATCGGCGGTCAGCAGCGAATAGTCGGTATAAAGACGTGCGGTTTTTTCGTTAAAGTTCCCGGTCCCGATATGCGCGTAACGGACGACTTCACCGTTTTCTTTACGTGAAATCAGGAACAGTTTGGCGTGAATTTTCAGCCCCGGCGCAGAGAAGATAACGTGCACGCCAGCTTCGGTTAGTCGCTTCGCCCAATGAATGTTAGCTTCTTCGTCAAAACGTGCCTGTAGTTCAACCACCACGGTCACTTTCTTGCCGTTGTGCGCAGCGTGGATCATCGAGTCGATGATGCGTGAATCTTTTGCCACACGGTAAATGTTGATTTTAATCGCCAGCACGCTCGGATCGAACGAGGCCTGACGCAACAGTTCCAGTACGTGCTCAAAGGTGTGATAAGGGTAATAGAGCAGAACATCGCGTTCGCGAATGGCATCAAAACCGTTGCGGAACTGGGCTTTATCAAACCAGATATGGCGTAAACGCGGCAGTGGTTTGTTAACCAGATTCGCTTTGCCGACATTAGGGAAATTAATAAAGTCTTTAAAATTGTGGTAACGACCGCCAGGGACGATTGAGTCGTAACGGGAAATAGTCAGTTTCTCACGCAACACTTCAACCAGCGCGTTAGGCATATCACGCTGATAAACAAAACGTACTGGCTCTGCGGTTAAACGCTGTTTCAGACTGGAAGACATCAGCTCCATCAGGCTGGCTTCCATCTCGTGTACTAAATCGTATTCGGCGTCGCGGGTCATCTTCATCGAATAGGCATTCAGCGCGTCATAATCAAAGAAGCCTTTGAAGATATCATCAAGGCAGTAACGCAGAATGTTATCCAATAAAATCATTGGCTTGCGTCGACGCGGTGCTTCCGGCGGCAAATTCACAAAGCGCGGAACTTTATCCGATGGGATCTCCAGCAGCGCGTAACGGATGGTATCGCCACGAATTATCTCCACCGCCAGATAGGTATAATCATCTTTCAGAAACTGCACTAAGTCAGTGTCAGGATTGATTAAAATCGGCGTAATGTGCTGACGCAGATACTGCTTAAAATAATGACGCAGCCAGTTTTGTTGATTAACGGAGAGTTGGCGTTCATTAATCAGGAAGATCTGGTTACGCGCCATCTCCAGTAGCAGTTCATTGTAAAGGCCGTCAAATTCCTGATCGGCTTTCAGCACGCGGGATTGAATTTTGCCCAGCAAATGGCGGGAATGAGAGTTAGAACCTTGTTCTTCGCTAATAATGATCCGTCGCTTCAGTTCAGCGAAGCGAACTTTATAGAACTCATCAAGGTTATTGGAATAGATCCCAAGAAAACGCATCCTTTCAATCAGCGGGTTAGATTTGTCCGCCGCTTCCTGAAGCACGCGTTCATTGAACGATAACCAACTGAGCTCTTTCTCGATGTATAGCTTTTCCTGACCCATTACCACTTTTACTCCGTTTTATTCACGGGACACTGCCTGGATATTATGGCGAGCAATGTTGGCAGATGTCCAACTATGCCAGAAAAGGGGGAAAAAAACTGCTGAAGCCTGCGATTTACAGGAGAAATGAGAAGCGCCAGCAGTAGCGCTGGCGCTTTAAATATGCGGAAGATTACTCGTCGTCGGCGGCGTAGCCCTGCGGTGGGAGACGCTGATCATCCAGCCACGCGGCGTTTTCATGCATCTTCAGACGACCATCAACAAACCAGCTAATGACCAGCGGGTAAATAGCATGTTCCTGAGTTTGCACGCGAGCGGTGATTTCATCTTCCGTATCACCGGCAAAAACCGGAACTTTAGCCTGCAAAATCACCGGCCCGCCGTCCAGCTCATCGGTGACGAAATGCACTGATGTACCGTGTTCTTCATCGCCATTTTCCAGCGCCTGACGATGGGTATGCAAACCGGGATATTTCGGTAGCAGGGAAGGGTGAATGTTTAGCAAACGTCCGGCGTAGTGGGAAACAAACGCTGGGCTGAGAATGCGCATAAAACCGGCCAGAACTACCACATCGGGGGCGTACATGTCGATTTCGTGCATCAACTCCCGATCATAGTCTTCCCGACTGTCAAATTGGCTGGCAATTAGCGTATGCGTTGCGATACCTGCTTTGCGGGCGCGCTCAAGGCCGAACGCGTCGGCCTTATTGCTGAAAACTGCCCGTAGGGTGCCTTTAATTTTGTTGGTTTTACAGGCATCAATAATTGCCTGCAAATTACTTCCGTTGCCGGAAATAAGCACCACAATATTCATTATTCGATAACCACGCGTTGTTCGGAATCAGAAGCTTTGATGATACCGATTTTCCACGCGTTTTCACCGTTGGCATTGAGCAGGGCGAGAGCTTTGTCCACTTCCGGAGCAGGCAGGGCGATAACCATCCCGACGCCGCAGTTGAAGGTACGATACATTTCATGGCGGCTGACGTTACCTGCCGTTTGCAGCCAGTTGAACACTTCCGGCCACTGCCAGGAGGATTCATCAATCACTGCCTGAGTGTTTTCTGGTAATACGCGAGGAATGTTTTCCCAGAAACCGCCGCCGGTCAGGTGCGCAATGGCGTGAACATCAACCTTTTCAATCAATTCCAGCACTGACTTCACATAAATACGGGTTGGCGCCAGCAGATGATCGGCTAAAGGTTTTCCGTCCAGCTCTGTAGTTTGCGGGTCGCAACCGCTGACTTCGAGAATTTTGCGTACCAGCGAGTAACCGTTCGAGTGCGGGCCGCTGGAGCCGAGCGCAATGAGCACATCGCCGTCGCTAACTTTAGAACCGTCGATGATTTCTGATTTTTCTACCACCCCAACACAGAAACCAGCGACATCGTAATCTTCGCCGTGATACATCCCCGGCATTTCTGCCGTTTCGCCGCCCACCAGCGAACAGCCCGATTGCAGACAACCTTCCGCGATGCCGCTAATCACCGCTGAAGCGGTATCAACATCCAGTTTTCCGGTTGCGTAATAGTCGAGGAAAAACAGCGGTTCCGCGCCTTGCACCACCAGGTCATTAACACACATGGCGACCAGATCAATACCAATGGTGTCGTGACGTTTTAAGTCCATCGCCAGACGTAGCTTGGTGCCTACACCGTCAGTGCCGGAAACCAGTACGGGTTCTCGATATTTTTGCGGCAGCGCGCACAATGCGCCGAATCCCCCCAATCCCCCCATCACTTCCGGGCGACGGGTTTTCTTCACCGTCCCCTTGATTCGGTCAACCAGAGCGTTTCCTGCGTCAATATCAACACCGGCATCTTTATAGCTGAGAGAGGTTTTGTCGGTCACTGCTAAGTCTCCACGCGTTTGCGTTAGCAAGAAAAATCGGCGCAATTCTAACAGTCTAAGCAAACGTTTGCGAGCCCATTGTGCATCCATTTTTTAGGGGGTGGATTTTTGCCGTTCGGCCTGAGAACGCGGTCAACTTTGATACTATTCACGAAAATGAAACCGGGTACATTTTTGTCCTTGCATCAGTTGCGTTGAATGCACATGGTGCAACTGAAATCGGTTTCTGTTTTTGCGAAAACGAGAAGTCAGCGTGTCGTTTTACCATTCGGGAAGGATGAGAACGATGGGCATTGCAGCATTTGATATTGGCGGCACCGCGCTAAAAATGGGCGGCGCTATCCGTCGCTTCGATAACTTTGCTATGAAAACGTGGCTGATGTAATGACGGCAGGCGTAACCGTAAACTCATCGACTTCTTCGTGCGCTTTGCCCAGGTTGTCTTCACCCATTATCAGCATCCAGTGAAGTACTGGATGACCTTTAACGAGATAAACAACCAGCCTGGTTTCTAACCCATACGTGCATAAATTCTATTGGGGATGGCAGATTGACCCGGTAGGGCTGCGCTATTCGCTGAACTGGTTCTGTGACCACTATCAGCTACAGCTGTTTATCGTAGAGAACGGTTTTGGCTCGATCGACGTGCAGGAAAGCGACGGTACGGTGAACGACCAGTACCGTATTGATTATCTCGCAGCCCATATTAACGAGATGAAAAAACGCTACGGCTTTATTTACGTTGATAAAGATAACGAAGGTAACGGCACGCTAGCACGCAGCCGTAAAAAATCGTTCAACTGGTATAAAGAGGTGATCGTCTCTAACGGCGAGAAGCTGTAATCATGGAACGACCAGCGAAAGCTGGCCGCGTTAGGATGCTTTTTTCTTCGTGCGTCTGGAATTGCGTTCAATCACCTCGTAAATAACCCAGGAACGCGCTATTTTCCTGCCGTTGATCGTCACAATCTCGCTGTTTCCCCCGCCTCTGATGGCGGTTATTTTCTTTTGATTCAGCAGAATATTGACCTCTTTTTTATTATTTGTTTCCAACAGTAGCTGTCCGGTTTGCCTGTCGCTAATCCGATACCACTGCTGTTTTGGTGGAGGTTGAGATGCTCGCCGAAATCGCTGTTTTACTTTTTCAGCGGCAATGGTTACAGCGATGCCTAATGCACCCATTATGGTCAATGACCAGAAGCCAAAGGGGAATCCAAAATAGCCTTTGTGAAGTTTGAACCAGAAGGCGTGGCAAAATTTTACAATTTCGGGGTCGCTTTTCACATAATTGATACAGACAGACTTTCTGTTGCCGGGATTCCAGGATGTATCAATAAATTCTGCTGTTCTTTTGCGTCCACTCGCCTGAAATTCAACGGTGAAGGTATATCGAAAATCGCAATTCGCGTTCCGGCCATGTAGTTTACATAAGCCTTTACTTGCAGCTTCTTCCGGTGAGATGAAACGCACATTGTAAATCGTCGACATCGTCGCAACTGAGTCTTGCCGCATCTGCACTTCATCATAAACCACCCAGCCAGTCCACAGGCTAAAAATCACAAAAGCTGCCTGATAGCTCCGGTATAACACCTTCTCAAAAGTAGAGGCTTCCGCCCACGCTTGCTCTTTTTTACTTTTCCGTTTTTTCATGTCTCGCGCATCCTGGCGCAAAAGCTGATGAGTACTGAGATTTGCTACTCTATTCCTGGCAACCCCGCCTATGCTTGATCAGCATCAAGTAAAAAAATGTTGTCGATGAAAAGAATGGCGGTATAATCCGTCGATTTTTTTTGTGGCTGCCCTCAAAGGAGAAAGAGTATGAAGATCGTGGAAGTCAAACACCCACTCGTCAAACACAAGCTGGGACTGATGCGTGAGCAAGATATCAGTACCAAGCGCTTTCGCGAACTCGCTTCCGAAGTGGGTAGCCTGCTGACTTACGAAGCGACCGCCGACCTCGAAACGGAAAAAGTCACTATCGAAGGTTGGAACGGCCCGGTAGAAATTGACCAGATCAAAGGTAAGAAAATTACCGTGGTGCCAATTCTGCGTGCGGGTCTGGGGATGATGGACGGTGTTCTGGAAAACGTTCCGAGCGCGCGCATCAGCGTAGTCGGTATGTACCGTGATGAAGAAACACTGGAGCCGGTACCGTACTTCCAGAAACTGGTTTCTAACATCGATGAGCGTATGGCGCTGATCGTTGACCCAATGCTGGCAACCGGTGGTTCCGTTATCGCGACCATCGACCTGCTGAAAAAAGCGGGCTGCAGCAGCATTAAAGTGCTGGTGCTGGTGGCTGCGCCAGAAGGTATCGCTGCGCTGGAAAAAGCGCATCCGGACGTCGAGCTGTATACCGCATCGATTGACCAGGGGCTGAATGAGCACGGATACATTATCCCGGGCCTCGGCGATGCTGGTGATAAAATCTTTGGTACGAAATAACGAATAAAAAATAATTAAAGCCGACTTTAAGAGTCGGCTTTTTTTTGAGTAAAGCGCCTATAACACATAATATACAGAGGATAATACTATGACGCGCCGTGCTATCGGGGTGAGTGAAAGACCGCCACTTTTACAGACAATCCCGCTTAGTTTACAACATTTGTTCGCCATGTTTGGTGCAACCGTCCTGGTGCCCGTCTTATTTCATATCAACCCGGCGACCGTACTGTTATTTAACGGTATCGGAACGCTGCTGTATCTCTTCATCTGTAAAGGGAAAATCCCGGCTTATCTTGGTTCGAGCTTTGCCTTTATTTCTCCGGTGTTATTGCTGTTGCCGTTGGGTTATGAAGTCGCGCTGGGCGGCTTTATTATGTGCGGCGTGCTGTTCTGTCTGGTTTCTTTTATTGTGAAGAAAGCAGGGACTGGCTGGCTGGATGTGCTGTTTCCTCCAGCGGCAATGGGGGCAATCGTTGCTGTCATCGGTCTGGAGCTGGCGGGCGTGGCCGCTGGCATGGCTGGCTTACTCCCGACTGAAGGGCAAATGCCAGATTCCAAAACCATCATTATCTCCATTACTACCCTTGCGGTTACGGTTTTAGGTTCCGTTCTGTTCCGCGGTTTCCTGGCGATTATCCCGATTTTGATTGGCGTGTTGGTGGGGTACGCGCTCTCCTTCGCAATGGGTATTGTCGATACCACGCCGATTATTAACGCTCACTGGTTTGCTCTGCCGACCTTTTACACGCCGCGCTTTGAGTGGTTTGCCATTTTGACCATTCTGCCTGCGGCGCTGGTGGTTATTGCCGAACACGTGGGGCATCTGGTGGTAACGGCTAACATCGTGAAAAAAGATCTGCTGCGCGATCCGGGCCTGCACCGTTCCATGTTCGCTAATGGCCTGTCGACCGTTATCTCCGGGTTCTTTGGTTCCACGCCAAACACTACCTACGGGGAAAACATCGGCGTTATGGCGATCACCCGAGTCTACAGTACCTGGGTAATCGGTGGTGCGGCGATCTTCGCCATTCTGCTCTCCTGTGTTGGTAAACTGGCTGCGGCTATCCAGATGATCCCACTGCCGGTGATGGGCGGCGTTTCGCTGCTGCTTTACGGTGTCATCGGCGCTTCTGGTATTCGTGTACTTATTGAATCGAAAGTGGACTACAACAAAGCACAGAACTTGATCCTGACTTCCGTGATCCTGATCATCGGTGTCAGCGGTGCGAAGGTAAACATCGGTGCGGCAGAGCTGAAAGGTATGGCGTTGGCGACCATCGTCGGCATTGGCTTAAGCCTGATCTTTAAATTGATTAGCGTGCTCCGTCCGGAAGAAGTGGTGTTGGATGCAGAAGACGCCGATATAACAGAAAAATAATGTAGCGACCGGGCAGTAATGCTGCCCGGTTCAAACATGATGGAATTCTGTGGTAAACTTCTCGTGATTTTGTGAAATCCCTGGTTGAGGTATCTCTGAACACACCGGCACAGCTCTCTTTGCCACTTTATCTTCCTGACGACGAAACCTTTGCAAGTTTCTGGCCGGGGGATAACTCCTCTTTACTGGCCGCGATGAAAAACGTGCTGCGTCAGGAACATAGCGGTTACATCTATCTCTGGGCACGCGAAGGCGCGGGGCGCAGCCATCTGCTGCACGCGGCTTGCGCGGAATTGTCGCAGCGTGGCGATGCGGTAGGTTATGTCCCGCTGGATAAACGCACCTGGTTTGTTCCGGAAGTGCTCGATGGTATGGAACAACTGTCGCTGGTTTGCATCGACAATATTGAGTGTATTGCTGGCGATGAGTTGTGGGAGATGGCGATTTTCGATCTCTACAATCGGATTCTGGAGTCAGGTAAAACACGGTTGCTGATCACTGGCGATCGTCCACCACGTCAGTTGAATCTGGGGTTACCGGATCTTGCATCACGTCTCGACTGGGGGCAGATCTACAAGTTGCAGCCACTTTCTGATGAAGACAAATTGCAGGCTTTACAGTTACGCGCCCGTTTGCGTGGTTTTGAACTGCCGGAAGATGTGGGACGTTTCTTGCTGAAGCGGCTCGACAGAGAAATGCGCACGCTATTTATGACGTTGGATCAGTTGGATCGCGCATCGATTACTGCACAACGTAAGTTGACCATTCCGTTTGTGAAAGAGATCCTTAAGCTGTAGACAGGACGTTTATTGTCGGATGCGGCGCGAGCGCCTTATCCGACCTACTCGAATCAAGTTCATTGTATTTGTAGGCCGGATAAGACGCGGCAAGCGTCGCATCCGGCAATATGCCTTAGCTACCGAAGGGGTACATCTTAACCCACGATTTCCAGCACTTGCTCCGGTGGGCGACCAATACGCGCTTTGCCATTCACGACCACAATTGGGCGTTCCATTAGCTTCGGATTATCCACCATCGCCTGAATCAGCACTTCTTCGCTAAGCGAACTGTCTGCAAGATTCAGCTCTTTATAAAGGTCCTCTTTCTGGCGCATCAGTTCACGGGCGCTATTCATACCCAACATTTTCAGCAAATTACGTAGCGTTGCCGCATCGGCGGGTGTCTCAAGATAGAGCACCACTTCCGGCTCCACACCATTTTCTTTCAGCAGGTTCAGCGTTTCACGGCTCTTTGAGCAGCGTGGGTTGTGGTAGATTTTTACCTGTTTGGTCATTGTTCTTCCTTTAATGCGAATTACATCTTGGTATAAGGCTTAAAGCGTTCCTGCAACTGGCGCAACTGGTCGATGCGCGCATCGTAACGCGCTTGTTGTAGGCTGCCTAATTTCACCTGCGAACTTGCGCTACTTAACAGAGAAATGGCCTGGTCGAGTCGCCCGGCCAGCGCATAACCTTCTGCTCGCGCAGCCAGTTCCTGATCGCGGTTATTTAGCGCGGCCTCCGCCTGTGCCAGCAAATCCCAGCCATTGCTGTCATCTTTATTATTAAAAGTATAGCGATTCAGAATATTGGCCGCTTCCTGCGGTTGACCGCCTTGCAGATACGCGTTTGCCAGGTTGAGCTGCAACACCGGACTGGTGCGTAAATCGCGGGCATTTTTCAGCCTATTGATCGCGTCATTGGCTTTGTGTTGCCCAAGGTCAATATCGGTTGCCAGATCGAGAAACCATGCGTTAGCCGGTTCTGCCGCCAATAATGGCTGAAGCGTTTTCCGTGCTTCATCGAATTTATTGGCTACCATCGCCTGTAAAGCACGGCCATACTGTGCCGCACGTTGCTGACGAACATTGCCTTTCGCCCATTCATCCAGCAAGTCGCTGGTGAGCTGATTACGTCCGGAATTGTACATCCCTAGAGTACGCGCTTTCGCCAGATAGAAATCTTCTGACGATTGCACCACCATCGGGCGCATCTGATTAGCACGGTTACGAGCATCAGCCAGACGGCTTTCCGGCAACGGGTGAGTCAGCAAAATTTCCGGCGGACGCGAAGAGTAACGCGCCTGATCGAGCAATTTTTCGAGGAAGGTCGGCATCGCCTGCGGATCGAACCCCGAGCGTTGCAGCACCTGAATCCCAATGCGGTCTGCTTCCTGTTCGTTTTGCTGGGTGAAGCTGATCATCCCCTGGCGTGTTCCCGCCAGCGTACCGGTCAGCGCTGCCATTCCCGCCTGGGGGCTGGCCATCGCCAGTAAAATAGAACCTAACGCCCCGACCCAGGTGAGTGGTGCGCTACGTTGCTGATCTTCCATCGCTCGCGCCAGGTGTCGCTGGGTGACGTGGGAGATTTCATGCGCCATAACCGAAGCCAGTTGGCTTTCGTTATCGGAATAACGGAACAGGGCAGAATGCAGCACTACGTTGCCGCCAAAGAAAGCAAAGGCGTTAATTTCGTCGTTATTGATCAGAAAGAAATGGAATGGCGTCTTAACTGAATTGGCATGCGAAACCAGACGCATCCCCAGCGAGTTAATGTATTGCGTTAATAGCGGATCATTAATTAACGGCGCGCTGCCGCGTAACTGGCGAACATAATAGTCGCCCATTTGCATTTCCTGACCAATGGAAAGCGTGCTTCCTGCGGAGGTTCCCATATCCGGCAAGGTGTCTGCGCTATCGGCAAACGCCGGGGCCACCTGACCGAGGGTCAGAGCAGCAATGAGGGTAGCAACCAGGTTTTTTTTCAACTGCCTGAACATAACCTCTGTCCTGTATTTCTGGAGATAGTCATTTGACCGATACTGTGAAATATCGTTCCCACCGCGCCGTCTTTGAGTGTAACGGTGAAGATTAACCCACTCAAATGACTTTTTAGTTTCCTGAATCCGTCATAAAAAGCGAAGTCTTTTTTGTGACATTTCGATACAATTGCGGATCGCAATCCCCCTCTTGAGGTTCAGGGAAGGTCTTTATGCTCGAAATGTTGATGCAATGGTATCGCCGCCGTTTTAGCGACCCGGAAGCGATTGCCTTGCTGGTTATTTTAGTTGCCGGTTTTGGCATTATCTTTTTCTTTAGTGGATTACTCGCGCCGCTGCTGGTGGCTATTGTGCTGGCCTATTTGCTGGAATGGCCCACTGTGCGCCTGCAATCTATTGGCTGTTCCCGCCGTTGGGCGACGTCGATTGTGCTGGTCCTGTTTGTTGGCATCCTGCTACTGATGGCATTTGTGGTCATGCCTATCGCCTGGCAACAGGGCATTTATTTAATCCGCGATATGCCGGGTATGCTCAATAAGCTTTCTGATTTTGCCGCCACGTTGCCGCGCCGCTATCCGGCGTTGATGGACGCGGGCATTATTGATGCGATGGCTGAGAATATGCGTAGCCGGATGCTTACCATGGGCGATTCAGTGGTGAAAATCTCCCTCGCCTCGCTGGTCGGTTTGCTGACCATTGCCGTCTATCTGGTGCTGGTGCCATTGATGGTCTTCTTCCTGCTGAAAGACAAAGAGCAAATGCTGAATGCCGTTCGTCGGGTGCTGCCGCGCAACCGTGGACTGGCAGGGCAGGTGTGGAAGGAGATGAACCAGCAAATCACCAACTACATCCGTGGCAAGGTACTGGAGATGATCGTGGTGGGGATCGCCACCTGGCTGGGATTCTTACTCTTTGGGCTGAACTATTCGCTGCTGCTGGCGGTGCTGGTTGGTTTCTCGGTGCTTATTCCGTACATTGGCGCATTTGTGGTGACCATTCCGGTGGTCGGCGTGGCGCTATTCCAGTTTGGCGCTGGCACCGAGTTCTGGAGCTGCTTCGCGGTGTATCTGATTATCCAGGCGCTGGACGGTAACTTACTCGTACCGGTGTTGTTCTCTGAAGCCGTGAACCTGCATCCGCTAGTGATTATTTTATCGGTGGTGATTTTCGGCGGGCTGTGGGGATTCTGGGGCGTATTCTTCGCTATCCCACTGGCAACGCTAATCAAAGCAGTAATCCATGCCTGGCCGGATGGTCAAATCCCGCAAGAGTAATCTTCAGCGAAAAGGGCTTTGAAACGAGTGTCGCAGGGCGTGATTTACATCACCGGATGTGAAATGTGCTGGCCGCAAGCGCAGCCAGCACGGAATGGAGCAAAGTAATCAGGCGTGTTCTTTGAGCCAGTTAAGCACTACGTCGTGGTGATTGCTGGTTTTGAAATCGTCAAATACGTGTTCGATTTTGCCGTTGGCATCGATCAGGAAGCTGATACGGTGAATACCATCGTAGGTTTTGCCCATGAAAGACTTCTCGCCCCAGACGCCGAATTGTTCGCATACCTGGTGGTCTTCATCGGACAGAAGCGTAAAGTTAAGCAGTTCTTTATCTGCGAAACGGGAAAGTTTTTCAGGTTTATCGGTGCTGATACCGAGCACATCAACGCCCGCTTTTTTTAACTCTTCCATGTTATCGCGTAAGCCGCAGGCCTGTACGGTACAGCCGGGGGTCATGGCTTTCGGGTAGAAATAAACCAGAACACGCTGTCCCTGGAAGTCGGTCAAATTAACTTGTTCTCCGTCTTGGTCCGGCAAGCTAAATTTCGGTGCGATGTCACCGGCTTTCAGTGGATTCATTAATTAACTCCATCCTGTTCATCATGTTGGGAATAGTTGACGACGTTAATACTGCCTTGCGCATTGAGTTCTGTACATAGTGCTTTGAACGCTTGCTCAATATTTGCTGAGTCCGCAGACGCCGGGCTGTGGGCGGTAATCTGAATATGTAGCTGCGCAGCCCTTTCATTTTCAGCAGGTTGCGTGCGTGACACCAGTTCTGCAATGTTCATATGGTGCGCGTCGAAAAGTGCTGTGAAGCGCTCAATTAAATGCGGGGAGTCCGCCACATCGACCTGAACCCAGACAGATGCGGGCATAGGTGGACGTGGGCGAGCGGTCGTTCGTTTCATCACGATTAAAAGATCCAGCTCGGCGCCTTTCAACGGTAACGTTGATTCAATCAAGGTGATGGCGTTCCATGAACCGGAAAGCAGCATGATAAACGTGAACTCTTCTCCCAACATCGCCAGGCGACTGTCTTCGATATTACAGCCGCAACTACTGACATGACGGGTGATGGTATTCACAATTCCTGGGCGATCGGCACCCAGCGCAGTGATCACCAGATAATGTTGCGATGACAGTGTCAAACTGGTTATTCCTTTAAGGGGGTGAGATGTTCCTAAGGAAAGCATAAAAAAAACATGCATACAACAATCAGAACGGTTCTGTTTGCTTGCTTTTAATGCCATACCAAACGTACCATTGAGACACTTGTTTGCACAGAGGATGGCCCATGTTCACGGGAAGTATTGTCGCGATTGTTACTCCGATGGATGAAAAAGGTAATGTCTGTCGGGCTAGCTTAAAAAAACTGATTGATTATCATGTCGCCAGCGGTACTTCGGCGATCGTTTCTGTTGGTACTACTGGTGAGTCCGCCACTCTGAACCATGACGAGCATGTCGATGTCGTGATGATGACGCTGGAGCTGGCTGATGGGCGCATTCCGGTGATTGCCGGGACCGGTGCTAACGCCACCACAGAAGCCATTAACCTGACGCAGCGCTTCAACGACAGCGGTGTTGTTGGCTGCCTGACGGTAACCCCTTATTACAACCGCCCATCGCAAGAAGGTCTGTATCAGCATTTCAAAGCCATCGCTGAACATACTGACCTGCCGCAAATTCTGTATAATGTGCCGTCCCGTACTGGTTGCGATCTGCTACCAGAAACGGTGGGCCGTCTGGCGAAAGTAAAAAATATTGTCGGTATCAAAGAAGCAACAGGGAACTTAACGCGGGTAAACCAGATCAAAGAGCTGGTTTCAGACGATTTTGTTCTGCTGAGCGGCGATGATGCGAGCGCGCTGGATTTCATGCAGTTAGGCGGTCATGGCGTAATTTCCGTTACGGCTAACGTCGCAGCGCGAGATATGGCCCAGATGTGCAAACTGGCGGCAGAAGGGCATTTTGCCGAGGCACGCGTTATTAATCAGCGTCTGATGCCATTACACAACAAACTATTTGTCGAACCCAATCCAATCCCTGTGAAATGGGCATGTAAGGAACTGGGTCTTGTGGCGACCGATACGCTACGCCTGCCAATGACGCCAATCACCGACAGTGGTCGTGAGACGGTCAGAGCGGCGCTTAAGCATGCCGGTTTGCTGTAAAGTTTAGGGAGATTTGATGGCTTACTCTGTACAAAAGTCGCGCCTGGCGAAGGTTGCGGGTGTTTCGCTTGTTCTTTTACTCGCAGCCTGTAGTTCGGACTCACGTTATAAGCGTCAGGTGAGCGGCGATGAAGCCTACCTGGAAGCGGCACCGCTTGCAGAACTTCACGCCCCGGCAGGAATGATTTTGCCGGTGACCTCCGGCGACTATGCGATTCCGGTAACTAACGGTAGTGGCGCAGTTGGCAAAGCGTTAGATATTCGTCCACCAGCCCAGCCGCTGGCGCTGGTTTCAGGTGCGCGTACCCAGTTCACGGGCGATACCGCTTCGCTGCTGGTGGAAAATGGTCGTGGCAATACTCTGTGGCCGCAGGTCGTTAGCGTGCTGCAGGCGAAAAACTATACCATTACCCAACGCGATGATGCCGGTCAGACTCTGACCACCGATTGGGTACAATGGAACCGTCTGGACGAAGACGAGCAATATCGTGGTCGTTATCAAATCTCCGTTAAACCGCAGGGGTATCAGCAGGCGGTAACGGTGAAATTGCTGAACCTGGAGCAGGCTGGCAAGCCGGTTGCAGATGCGGCGTCTATGCAGCGTTACAGTGCTGAGATGATGAACGTCATTTCCGCTGGCCTGGATAAATCCGTCACTGACGCGGCTAATGCGGCGCAAAACCGTGCTTCCACAACAATGGATGTACAAAGCGGCGCTGACGACACTGGTTTACCGATGCTGGTCGTGCGTGGTCCGTTCAACGTAGTATGGCAACGTCTGCCTGCTGCGCTGGAAAAAGTGGGCATGAAAGTGACCGACAGCACTCGTTCACAGGGCAGCATGGCCGTAACTTACAAGCCACTGTCTGACAGCGACTGGCAGGAACTGGGCGCCCGTGATCCTGAACTGGCATCCGGCGACTACAAATTGCAAGTCGGTGATTTAGATAACCGCAGCAGCTTACAGTTTATTGATCCAAAAGGTCATACGCTGACCCAAAGCCAAAACGACGCACTGGTATCAGTCTTCCAGGCTGCGTTTAGCAAGTAAAAATACAGGGCTGGAGTCATCCGGCCCTTTTTTCTGATATGATACGCAAACGTGTGCGTCAGCAGAAAATCGCGATTTTAGCGTTAATTCGCACGAAATTTGTTTGTCGGCGTAGGTCGGTTAAGGCGTTCACGGCACAGCCGACAAAACGACAGGCACACCAGACAGCAAAAGATTTTAAAACGTTAATTCACACCCAGGAGTGATAAAGATGCAAAAGCAAGCTGAGTTGTATCGTGGTAAAGCGAAAACCGTATACAGCACGGAAAACCCGGACCTGTTGGTGCTCGAATTCCGCAATGATACGTCAGCAGGGGATGGCGCGCGCATTGAGCAGTTTGATCGCAAAGGTATGGTGAACAACAAGTTCAACTACTTCATTATGAGCAAACTGGCTGAAGCGGGTATCCCGACTCAAATGGAGCGTCTGCTCTCTGATACCGAATGTCTGGTGAAAAAACTGGATATGGTGCCGGTTGAATGTGTCGTGCGTAACCGTGCTGCTGGCTCTCTGGTGAAACGTCTTGGAATCGAAGAAGGTATTGAGCTGAACCCGCCGCTGTTCGATCTGTTCCTGAAAAACGACGCCATGCACGATCCGATGGTCAACGAATCTTACTGCGAAACCTTTGGCTGGGTAAGCAAAGAGAACCTGGCGCGCATGAAAGAGCTGACCTACAAAGCGAACGACGTGCTGAAAAAACTGTTCGACGATGCCGGTCTGATTCTGGTCGATTTCAAGCTGGAGTTTGGTCTGTACAAAGGCGAAGTGGTACTGGGTGATGAGTTCTCCCCGGACGGTAGCCGCCTGTGGGACAAAGAAACGCTGGAGAAAATGGACAAAGACCGTTTCCGCCAGAGCCTCGGTGGCCTGATCGAAGCCTATGAAGCCGTCGCCCGCCGCCTGGGTGTACAGCTGGACTGATTTTTCTGTTCATCGTCTTGCCGTGCTGCTGGCACGGCAAGACAACCGCTCTCGTAAGATGTGCATTGAACGCTCATTCCTCCATCATTTCCTCCCGTTTTCCTGTGGTAATCTTCCCCTGAACCACCTACGATCATTCCTATAATGAATATATTGTTGAGGTATCTATGCGCTGGCAAGGGCGTCGTGAAAGTGACAATGTTGAAGACAGGCGAAACAGTTCCGGTGGTCCGTCAATGGGCGGTCCCGGTTTTCGCCTACCAACCGGTAAAGGCGGGTTAATTTTACTGGTGGTTGTGTTGGTCGCTGGCTACTATGGTGTTGATTTAACTGGATTGATGACCGGGCAGCCCGTTTCCCAACAGCAATCAACGCGTTCAATTAGCCCAAATGAAGACGAAGCGGCAAAATTCACTTCGGTGATTCTGGCAACCACGGAAGACACCTGGGGACAGCAATTCGAGAAGATGGGTAAGACCTACCAGCAACCGAAGCTGGTCATGTACCGTGGAATGACTCGCACCGGTTGCGGGGCGGGGCAGTCCATTATGGGACCGTTTTATTGCCCGGCGGATGGCACAGTCTATATCGATCTCTCCTTCTATGATGACATGAAAGACAAACTGGGCGCGGATGGTGATTTTGCTCAAGGGTACGTTATCGCCCATGAAGTCGGTCATCACGTGCAGAAACTGTTAGGTATCGAGCCGAAAGTCCGTCAACTACAACAAAACGCGACGCAAGCGGAAGCCAACCGCTTATCTGTGCGTATGGAACTCCAGGCCGACTGCTTTGCCGGTGTCTGGGGGCATAGCATGCAGCAGCAAGGCGTTCTGGAAACCGGCGATCTGGAAGAGGCGCTGAACGCGGCGCAGGCCATCGGCGATGACCGTTTACAACAGCAAAGTCAGGGGCAGGTGGTGCCAGATAGCTTTACCCATGGTACATCTCAGCAGCGCTACAGCTGGTTTAAACGTGGTTTCGACAGCGGCGATCCGGCACAATGCAATACTTTTGGTAAAAGCATTTAACTTCCGGGGCAGGGATGGCTGAACTGACTGCGCTTCACACATTAACAGCGCAAATGAAACGTGAAGGGATTCGCCGCTTGTTAGTGTTGAGCGGCGAAGGAAGCTGGTGCGGTGAGCATGCGCTTAAGTTGCGTGACGTATTACCGGGCGACTGGCTGTGGGTTTCGCCGCAGCCAGCTTCTGAAAACCACTGTACGCCATCAGCGCTACAAACTTTACTTGGGCGCGAGTTTCAGCATGCGGTATTCGACGCCCGCCAGGGTTTTGATGCCGCCGCTTTTGCGGCACTTAGCGGAACGCTGAAAGCGGGAAGCTGGCTGGTGTTGTTGCTCCCTGCGTGGGAAGAATGGGAAAACCATCCTGATGTCGATTCGCTGCGCTGGAGTGATTGCCTTGGTCCTATTGCGACGCCGCATTTTGTCCAACATCTCAAACGTGTACTTGCGGCGGATAACAACGCTATCCTCTGGCGACAAAATCAGCCGTTCAAGTTGGTGCATTTTGCTCCTTATCCAGACTGGCGTCCTGCTACTGGCGAGCCGCAACCAGAACAACAGCACATATTACAGCAACTGCTGACCATGCCGCCGGGCGTGGCTGCGGTAACTGCTGCGCGCGGGCGCGGTAAGTCGGCGCTGGCGGGGCAACTCATTTCCCGTATCTCTGGCAGTGCGATTGTTACAGCACCTGCGAAGGCTGCAACGGATGTGCTAGCGCAGTTTGCGGGCGAGAAGTATCGCTTTGTGGCGCCAGATGCCTTATTAGCCAGTGATGAAAAAGCCGACTGGCTGGTGGTTGACGAAGCCGCAGCCATTCCTGCACCACTGTTGCATCAGCTTGTATCGCGTTTCTCACGCACTTTGTTAACTACAACGGTACAGGGCTATGAAGGCACCGGACGTGGTTTTTTGCTGAAATTTTGCGCCCGCTTTCCGCATTTACACCGTTTTGAACTGCAACAGCCGATCCGCTGGGCGCAGGGATGCCCGCTGGAAAAAATAGTCAGTGAGGCACTGGTTTTTGACGATGAAAACTTCACTCACGAACCACAAGGTGACATCGTCATTTCCGCTTTTGAACAGGCGTTATGGAGAAGCGAACCAGATACACCGTTAAAGGTATATCAGCTATTGTCTGGTGCGCACTACCGGACCTCGCCGCTGGATTTACGCCGGATGATGGATGCACCAGGGCAACATTTTTTAAAGGCGGCTGGCGAAAACGAGATCGCCGGGGCGCTGTGGCTGGTGGATGAGGGCGGATTATCTCAAGAACTCAGTCAGGCGGTATGGGCGGGTTTTCGTCGCCCGCGGGGTAATCTGGTGGCCCAGTCGCTGGCGGCGCACGGCAGCAATCCACAGGCGGCGACATTGCGCGGACGGCGGGTCAGCCGGATTGCAGTCCATCCGGCGCGTCAGCGCGAAGGTGTTGGGCAACAGCTCATTGCCAGCGCTTTGCAATATACGCATGGCCTCGACTACTTTTCGGTAAGCTTTGGCTACACCGAGGAATTATGGCGTTTCTGGCAACGATGCGGTTTTGTGTTGGTGCGGATGGGCAATCATCGCGAAGCCAGCAGCGGCTTTTATACGGCGATGGCGTTGTTACCGATTAGCGAAGCGGGTAAACAGCTGGCAGAACGTGAGCATTTTCGTTTACGCCGCGATGCGCAAATTATCGCGCAGTGGAATGGCGAAACTATTCCAGTCGATCCGCTTAACGATATCGTGGTTACTGACGGCGACTGGCTGGAACTGGCTGGTTTTGCTTTCGCTCATCGTCCGCTTTTAACGTCATTAGGCTGTTTAATGCGTCTGCTGCAAATCAGCGAACTGACATTACCAGCGCTGCGTGGGCGCTTGCAGAAAAACGTCAGCGACGCGCAGTTATGTACCACACTTAAACTTTCGGGGCGTAAGGCGTTGTTGGCCCGTCAGCGTGAAGAGGCGGCACAGGCGCTATTCGCGCTTGATGATACCCGCGCTGAACGCCTGCGCGATCGCATAACGCAATGGCAATTTTTTCACTGACTCCTTCAATTTTATCCCATGGTCATTGTGAGTCAGCGGCGTAAAATTAATGACATCAGTTAAGGAGTTCGCCATGAAACATGACCATTTTGTTGTTCAAAGCCCGGATAAACCTGCGCAACAGTTGTTGCTGCTTTTTCACGGTGTCGGCGATAACCCGGTAGCGATGGGGGAGATCGGCAGTTGGTTTGCACCGCTGTTCCCGGATGCGCTGGTGGTGAGTGTCGGTGGCGCGGAGCCGAGCGGTAATCCGGCGGGGCGTCAGTGGTTTTCGGTGCAGGGCATAACGGAAGATAATCGCCAGGCGCGTGTGGATGCCATCATGCCGACCTTTATTGAGACGGTGCGCTACTGGCAGAAACAGAGCGGAGTAGCGGCTAACGCCACGGCGCTAATCGGTTTCTCCCAAGGCGCGATTATGGCGCTGGAGAGCATTAAAGCCGAACCGGGCCTTGCCTCACGCGTCATTGCTTTTAACGGACGCTATGCCAGCCTGCCGGAAACCGCGTCTACAGCCACGACAATTCACTTGATTCATGGTGGTGAAGATCCGGTTATCGATTTGGCGCATGCGGTTGCGGCGCAGGAAGCGTTAATCAGTGCCGGTGGTGATGTGACGCTGGATATCGTGGAGGATTTAGGCCATGCGATCGACAATCGCAGTATGCAATTTGCCCTGGATCACTTGCGTTATACCATTCCGAAACATTATTTCGACGAAGCGCTAAGTGGCGGTAAGCCTGGCGATGATGATGTAATTGAAATGATGTAATAACAGCTGCGTAGGCCTGACAAGACGCGTGAGCGTCGCATCAGGCATTGTTCACCGTTGCCGGATGCGGCGTTAACGCCTTATCCGGCCCCTCAGCTTACTTCTTCGGTTGATCCTTTTTCGGCCAGTCGTCGTCATCGTCCCACTTATCGTTGAAATCACGATGCGGGGGAAGCTCCGGCTTGTTGGCGAGAAATTTCTTATGGTCGACGCGCTTGAGATCTTTAATCACGTTCAGCAGGACGCCCACCAAAAAGACAATCACCAGAATCCACCAATATTTAGCCAGCCAGTCCATGCTTATTTCCTCTTACAGAACGACTCATCAGGCGACGAGCTGTTCCATGATACGTTGATACATACGGGCAAGTAGCTGCAGGTCGGCAGCATTCACACATTCATTAATTTTATGAATGGTAGCATTGACCGGCCCGAGTTCCACCACCTGCGCCCCCATGCGAGCAATAAAGCGCCCGTCGGACGTTCCGCCTGTGGTCAATAGCTGCGGTTTAATTTCATTATAGTGCTCAACGGCGTTCACCACCGCATCCACCAGTTTACCGCGGGCGGTCAAAAATGGCTGCCCGGAAAGCCACCAATCCACTGTATAACGCAGTTGATGTTTTTCAAGCAGGGCAAGCACCTGCGCTTTGATCATCTCATCAGTCAGTTCGGTACTGAAGCGGAAGTTAAACTGCACAAACAGTTCACCCGGAATAACGTTGTTACTGCCCGTTCCCGCCTGAATATTGGCAATCTGCATACTGGTCGCCGGAAAGAATTCATTGCCCTGATCCCACTCAATAGCCACTAATTCATTAAGGAAAGGTGCTGCGCGATGTACTGGATTATCAGCCAGATGCGGGTAGGCCACATGCCCTTGCACGCCATGAATGGTGAGGTTGCAGGTTAACGATCCGCGACGGCCATTTTTCACTACATCGCCAACCACTTCGATACTCGACGGCTCACCGACCAGGCAGTAATCCAGCCGTTCATTACGCGCCATTAACGCTTCGACTACTTTGACCGTGCCATTGTGGGCGCTGGCTTCTTCGTCTGAGGTGATCAGAAATGCCAGTCGGCCTTTATGGTTGGGATGTTGCGCGACAAAACGTTCTGCTGCCACTACCATTGCCGCCAGCGAGCCTTTCATATCAGCCGCGCCGCGCCCGAACAACATGCCATCGCGAATGGTTGGCTCAAATGGTGGGTTGATCCAACGATCGGCATCGCCTGGAGGGACTACGTCAGTATGTCCGGCAAAGGCCAGGGTTTCTCCCTGTCCACGCCACGCCCAAAAATTCTGCGTATCCGCAAAATCCATGCGTTCAATGGTAAAACCGATTGCCTGCAGACGGTCGATCATGATTGCCTGACATCCTGCATCATCAGGACTTAAGGATGGGCGGCGAATAAGCTGCTGTGTCAGCTCAATAACCGGACACGACATAGACTACACCTCATGGAAAAATTGCTGATAACTGGATCCACTGAAACCCAGCAGCATAGGCTTCCCTGGCGCACAGAGCAATGGGCGTTTGATGATTGCAGGCATTTCAGTCATTAATGCCATAGCGGAGGCCGCATCGGTGATATTGTTGCGGGTAGCTTCGTCCAGCTTGCGCCAGGTGGTGCCACGGGTGTTAAGTAACGCTTGCCAGCCTAATTCATTGATAAAAGAGTTCAACAATTCACTGTTCAGGCCATCAACACGGTAATCGTGAAAGCGAAAGTCGATGTTATTGGTTTCCAGCCAACGACGTGCTTTTTTAATGGTGTCACAATTTTTGATACCGTAAAGGGTAACCATAATGAATCCTTTTGCGATTATTAAGAATAACTAATCATTTAACGGTCAATACATATTTCCCGCAAATGATTATCAGGCAATATAACATTATTAAGGTATTTAACTTAACAATTATTAAATGGTTGTGAACAATTTTAATGCAATTATTAAGAATGTTCCTCTTGGTATATTTTTGTATTTTAAACAGAATTAATTCAGTATTAGAATCCGTATGAATATGTCGAAATGTTGCTGTTCATCACATAAAAATCCCTGTCACAGGGCCATAGTATTAACGTAGGCTTTACCCCGGAGGTAGTAATCACAGCAATCGAATAAATTAGCTTCACCACGGTATATTGTTTCCGTAGAATACCCATAATTATAAGAGAGGTTGTTATGATTGAACGTGAACTGGGGAACTGGAAAGACTTTATCGAAGTTATGCTTCGTAAGTAATTTTCAGAACAGGAAATGAAAGAACCTGACGTCAGGTTCTTTATCAGAGAGTTGAAAAAGGCGACACATACGTATGTCGCCTTTTTTATTGCTTATTCTGGTCGAGGCTTCAGTGGGAAGCGACGACGCACCAGCACAAAGAATAGCGGCACGAAGTAAATCGCCAGAATGGTGGCAGAAATCATCCCGCCCATTACGCCAGTACCGACGGCGTGTTGACCACCGGAACCGGCACCACTGCTGATCGCCATCGGCAATACGCCGAAGATAAACGCCAGCGATGTCATCAGAATCGGACGTAAACGCTGACGGCAGGCGTGGAGTGTCGCTTCAAACAGGTCGTGGCCTTTTTGATTCATCTCGTTGGCAAACTCAACAATTAGGATGGCGTTTTTCGCCGACAAACCAATGACTGTTAGCAGGCCAACCTGAAAGTAAACATCGTTTTCCAGCCCACGCATCCAGGTTGCCAGCAGCGCGCCGATAACCCCCAGCGGTACAACCAGCATTACCGAGAACGGTACTGACCAACTTTCATAAAGTGCAGCCAGACACAGGAATACCACCAGCAATGAAATGGCGTACAGCGCCGGAGCTTGTGCTCCGGAAAGTCGTTCCTGGTACGACATCGCTGTCCACTCCAGTCCAAAGCCGTTCGGCAACTGCTTCACCAACGATTCCATAATATCCATCGCGGTACCCGTACTGACGCCCGGGGCGGCTTCCCCGACAATTTCTACCGCAGAATAGCCGTTATAGCGTTCTAGGCGCGGCGAGCCTGTTTCCCAGCGAGAGGTCGCGAAGGCGGAGAAAGGCACCATGCCGCCGTCTTTGTTACGCACATACCACAGGTTAATGTCATCTGGCAGCATGCGATACGGCGCGGCAGCCTGCACATAGACTTTCTTCACGCGACCGCGATCCATAAAGTCATTCACATAGCTCGAGCCCCACGCGGTTTGCAGCGTGTCGTTAATATCGTCAATGGCAACGCCCAGTGCCTGCGCTTTGCGCTGGTCGATATCAATCTGCAATTGCGGGCTGTCGTCCAGCCCGTTATGGCGCACACGAGTAAGTTCTGGGTTTTCCGCCGCGAGCGCCAGCAGCTGATTACGCGCGGCCATCAGCGCATCGTGACCAGCCCCGGCGTGGTCCTGCAACTCCATATCAAATCCAGCGGAACTGCCAAGACCGCTGATAGCAGGCGGGCTACTGGCGATAACGCGAGCTTCTTTGATTTTATTAAATTCTTTTGTTGCACGTTCGATAATGGCAAACGAGGTGCCTGTTTTACTGTCGCGTTCGCTCCAGTCTTTCAGGCGGACAAACATTCGTGCCACGTTTTGCCCGTTCCCCCCTGGGCCAGAACCGACAGTGGCAAACACCGACATGATGTTGTCTTTCTCATGGGTGAAGTAATACTTCTCGATCTGTTCCACCACTTTCAGAGTCTGTTGCTGAGTCGAACCGCTGGGTAACTGTACCGAGGTGGTAAACATGCCACGGTCTTCCAGAGGCAGGAACGACGTCGGCAGACGCAGAAACAGGAACACCATGCCGCCTAACAGCAGGACGTAAATCAAAATCCAGCGCAGGCTGCGGTGGAGAATTTTCGCCACCCCTTTTTCGTAGCGTTCGGCGTTGCGGTTGAACATCTGGTTAAACCAGGCAAAAAAGCCTTTCTGCCCGTGATGCTCACCTTTTTTCAGTGGCTTAAGTAGCGTAGCGCACAATGCCGGAGTCAGGATCATCGCCACCAGAACCGACAGCACCATTGCCGCAACAATGGTTATAGAGAACTGGCGATAGATAGCCCCGGTGGTGCCGCCAAAGAAGGCCATTGGCACAAATACAGCAGAAAGCACCATTGCAATCCCGACCAGTGCGCCCTGGATTTGCCCCATCGATTTACGTGTGGCTTCGCGAGGAGTGAGTCCTTCCTCACTCATAATACGTTCGACGTTTTCCACCACCACAATGGCGTCATCCACCAGCAGGCCGATAGCCAGCACCATCGCGAACATGGTTAAGGTGTTGACGCTATAGCCGAAGGCATAAAGCACCGAGAAGGTTCCCATCAACACTACCGGCACGGCGATAGTTGGAATCAGCGTAGCGCGGAAGTTTTGCAGGAACAGATACATGACGAGGAAAACCAGCGCGATAGCTTCTAACAGAGTTTTCACTACGTCTTCAATGGAGGCCTTAACAAACGAGGTGGTTTCATACGCCACCTTGTACTCCAGTCCGGGCGGGAAATACTGCGCCAGTTCATCCAGACGGTTGATCACCAGTTCTGCCGTTGCCATTTCGTTCGCACCGGAGGCCAGTTTTACCCCCAGCCCCGAGGCTGGTTTACCGTTGAAACGGCTAAGATAATCGTATTTCTCCGCTCCCATTTCGACGGTGGCGACATCACCCAGTTTCACTTCCGAACCGTCCTGATTTACCCGCAGAGTGATATCACGGAACTGTTCTGGCGTTTGCAACAGTGATTGGGCGTTAATGGTGGCGTTGAGTGCCTGGTTATCGACAGAAGGCGTACCGCCAAGCTGTCCAACCGCAATCTGTGCGTTCTGCGATTCAATGGCGTCAGTGACATCTTTAGCGGTCATCTGGAAACTGTTCAGTTTTGCCGGATCCAGCCAGATACGCATCGAATATTGCGAACCGTAAGCGTCGATATCACCAACGCCGTTCACGCGGCTTAACGGGTCCTGAATATTACTGGCAACGTAATCGGCAATATCCTGTTTATCCATCGAACCATCGGTTGAGACGAAGGCAATGGTCAGAATGTTGGTATCGCCGGTTTTACGCACCGTTACGCCCTGATTTTGCACCGCCTGCGGTAGTTTACGCATGGCCGACTGCAACTGGTTTTGCACCTGTTGCACCGCTTCGTCTGGATCTGTGCCAGCTTTAAAACTGAGCGTTACTGACGCCTGTCCAGTACCGCTGCTTTGTGATGACATATACATCAGGTTATCGAGACCAGTCATATTCTGCTCGATAACCTGGGTCACGGTGTTTTCCAGCGTCTGGGCTGACGCGCCAGGATAGTTAGCGGTCACTCGCACATTCGGTGGCGCGAGATCCGGGTACTGTTCAACGGGCAATGAGAAAATGGCCAGGGTTCCTGTCAGACACAACAGAATTGCCAGCACCCAGGCAAAAATGGGGCGATCAATAAAGAAATTCGCCATTAAAAGAGGACCTCGTAGTTCTGCGTATCGTTATGGGCATGCCTTGCTTCACTGTAGCGGCAAGGTACGAGCCAATCGTGGAGAAAAAAAGGAGATAATGTAAATTATCATGCCCTTTTATACTGAACCTAAAATGCCAGTATTTAATGAATAGTAGGCAGCATCATATCTGCTGGCTTTCCTCGCTCTCCGCAGAGCGAAAGCTAATACTCACTAACGTGCCGCCGCCGGAAGGTTGCGAAAAAGTCAGCGTCCCACCCAATCTTTCCGCGCGCTCGCGCATGATATTCAGACCATAATGGCCTTCGGGTTCCTCCGGTTCACCGATGCCAATACCGTTGTCGCGAATATAAACTGTGTGATTGCCATCCGGCGCGGTGACGCAGCTAACGGCAATTTCGCTGGCGTTGGCGTGCTTCATGGCGTTCAGCACCGCTTCGCGAATAATTTGCAACAAATGCACCTGCATCTGCGCATCCAGCGCCAGGGTTGGCAGACGGCAGTCGAGCGTCAGTTTGGCGCTGGTTTGGTTTTGTAATGTATCCAGCATTTCACGCAGCGCAGAGGGAAGATCCGCTTGCTGTAGCGTCAGTCGGAAAGTGGTTAACAGCTCGCGTAACTGCCGATAAGCATCATTCAGCGCCTGGGAGAAGTCGGCCATGATACTTTGTGCAGTGGCGTTATCTTCGGGTATCGAACGCTTCAGTAACGTCAACTGGATACGTAAATAAGAAAGCACCTGGGCCAGCGAGTCGTGCAGTTCGCGGGCGATGGTCGCGCGTTCTTCCATCAACAGCAACTGCTGAAAATGCTTCTGCGCCTGATTAAAGTACAAACCGCGTCCCAGCATCGATGAAACGCTGTTAAGCAGTGGTTCTGATGATGACACGTGGCTATTTTGCCAGTGCAACTCGCCGTAAACCGTCTCTTGCATGGTGACCGGTAAAATCTGCATTGGCAGCTCAGGGTTTGGCTTCCCTTCGCTAATCCGCCAGTTATCCCCAACGTTCAGCTCCAGATATTCAGCAGCCTCATTGTCGCGAACAATCTGCAAAATATGGCGGAAACAATGCACATCAATCTGGCTGGTGTTCAGTGCCTGCGAACACTGATACAACACCTCCAGGCGACGCTTGGCCTCGTGGAGATCGCGAGTTTTTTCTTCTACTGACGCTTCCAGCGAGCGGTACAACTTATGCAGCTCGCTCGACATCTGGTTAAAGGTTTTTGCAAGCAGGCCCAGTTCATTGGGCAGGCTGGTATCCAGCGGCGGCGAGTCGAACTGCCCGTGTTCAATACGCTGACTGGCGGTAACCAGTTGATTCAGCGGGGCTACCACCTGATGGCGTATGCGGCGCAAAGTAAAAAAGACCAGCGTGAAAATACCGATGCCGCCAGCCAGTGAAATCGCCACTACCAGCAGCATTTTGCGTTCAGCGTAGTGCTGTAAAGCCAGCACAAACAGGTCTATCTGATTAACATAATTATTAATATTGGCCTGATACCACGGCAAATCACCCTTGATGAGCCGATTATTCATCTCCAGCCAGTTGGCATTCAGATGCGCATAGCGGGCTTTTACTGCCTCTGGCACATACCAGACGTTGAGATTGGTTAATACCGGTGAATGCAGTGCCTGCTGGAACAGTTGGCGGTGTGCGTTAAGCTGTGGACTTCCGCTTTGCAGATCGTAACCCAGACGATAACTCTGCATACGCAGCGATCCGGCAATATTGATAGCCTCAGCGTCGCGCAAACTGCTCGCCAGAGTTAGCAGAGCGATACCCGTGGAAAGAATCGACAGCAGCACAATGTAAAAAAAGGCCCGGGCCAGACTGGCCGAGACGGGGCGTTTGACAATCACACGCGTCTTCTCCACATAAAATAATGAATGTTACAGCTCGCTGAAACGCAATTTGATAAGCGATGAGATTATTTGATCTGCCACAGTTTATAGCGAAATAGTTACTTGTTCTGGGCACATGAACATTGCCGATCCCCGTCTAAGTCGGGTAATAACAACACTCATATAAAGAATAAGGTTTTTACAACCAAAAAAGAAGGTCGTTATGAATCGTTTTATTATGGCCAACAGTCAGCAATGTCTGGGGTGCCATGCTTGTGAAGTGGCCTGTGTGATGGCTCACAATGATGAGCAACACGTGTTGAGTCAGCACCATTTCCACCCCCGAATTACGGTTATTAAACATCAGCAGCAACGTAGCGCAGTGACTTGTCACCATTGTGAAGATGCGCCCTGCGCCCGTAGCTGCCCTAATGGCGCGATCAGCCACGTTGATGACAGCATTCAGGTCAATCAGCAAAAGTGTATTGGCTGTAAATCCTGCGTGGTGGCCTGTCCATTTGGTACGATGCAAATCGTCCTGACGCCCGTCGCGGAGGGCAAAGTTAAAGCCACCGCGCATAAATGCGACCTGTGTGCAGGGCGCGAAAACGGCCCTGCCTGTGTCGAGAATTGCCCGGCGGACGCGCTGCAACTGGTCACTGACGCTGCACTCTCCGGCATGGCGAAATCCCGCCGCCTGCGCACCGCGCGCCAGGAACATCAACCGTGGCATGCCAGTACCGCGGCACAAGAAATGCCGGTAATGAGTAAAGTCGAGCAAATGCAGGCAACGCCCGCGCGTGGCGAGCCGGATAAACTGGCGATTGAAGCGCGCAAAACTGGTTTTGATGAAATTTATCTGCCGTTTCGTGCCGACCAGGCACAACAGGAAGCCTCGCGCTGCCTGAAGTGCGGCGAGCATAGCGTCTGTGAATGGACCTGCCCGTTGCATAACCACATTCCACAATGGATTGAACTGGTGAAATCTGGAAACATCGACGCCGCCGTTGAGCTTTCTCACCAGACCAACACCCTGCCGGAAATTACCGGACGCGTCTGCCCGCAAGACCGTCTGTGCGAAGGTGCCTGTACTATTCGCGATGAGCACGGTGCGGTGACTATCGGCAATATTGAACGCTACATTTCGGATCAGGCGCTGGCGAAAGGCTGGCGTCCTGACTTAAGTCATGTCACCAAAGTCGACAAGCGAGTGGCGATTATTGGCGCGGGGCCGGCAGGGCTGGCCTGTGCGGATGTTCTGACCCGCAATGGCGTGGCGGTGACGGTGTACGATCGCCATCCCGAAATCGGTGGCTTGCTCACTTTCGGCATTCCTTCTTTCAAACTGGATAAATCCCTGCTGGCACGCCGTCGGGAGATCTTCAGCGTGATGGGGATTCACTTCGAACTCAATTGTGAAGTGGGTAAAGATGTCTCTTTGGATTCGCTTTTGGAACAATACGATGCAGTCTTCGTTGGCGTAGGCACTTACCGTTCCATGAAAGCGGGTTTACCTAATGAAGATGCGCCGGGCGTTTATGACGCGCTGCCGTTCCTCATTGCCAACACCAAACAGGTGATGGGACTAGAAGAGCTACCGGAAGAGCCGTTTATTAATACCGCCGGGATGAATGTGGTAGTACTGGGCGGTGGGGATACCGCGATGGACTGTGTGCGTACCGCGCTGCGCCACGGCGCGAGCAATGTCACCTGTGCCTACCGTCGTGATGAAGCCAACATGCCAGGCTCGAAGAAAGAGGTGAAGAACGCCCGCGAAGAGGGGGCGAACTTTGAGTTTAATGTTCAGCCAGTGGCGATTGAGCTGAATGAACAAGGTCACGTCTGCGGGATTCGTTTTCTGCGCACGCGTCTTGGCGAAGCGGATGCACAAGGGCGTCGGCGTCCGGTACCGATTGAGGGCAGTGAATTTGTGATGCCAGCCGACGCGGTGATCATGGCATTTGGCTTCAACCCGCACGGGATGCCGTGGCTGGAGTCGCACGGTGTAACGGTGGATAAGTGGGGCCGCATCGTGGCGGACGTTGAAAGCCAGTACCGTTACCAGACCACCAATCCGAAAATCTTCGCCGGTGGCGACGCCGTGCGTGGCGCGGATCTGGTGGTTACCGCAATGGCAGAAGGACGTCATGCGGCACAGGGGATCATTGACTGGCTAGGCGTAAAATCAGTCAAATCTCACTGATAGCCTACGCAGACAAACCCGACTTCACAGCGTAAGATAATTGTTCATTTCGCGCTGTGGAGTCGGTATGACGCAACAAATCACCCTCATCAAAGACAAAATTCTCTCCGATAACTATTTCACCCTGCACAACATTACCTACGATCTCACGCGCAAAGATGGCGAAGTTATCCGCCATAAACGTGAAGTTTACGATCGCGGTAATGGTGCGACGATCCTCCTCTACAACGCGAAGAAAAAGACCGTTGTTCTGATTCGTCAGTTCCGCGTCGCTACCTGGGTTAATGGCAATGAAAGCGGGCAGCTGATTGAAACCTGCGCCGGGCTGCTGGATAACGACGAACCGGAAGTCTGTATTCGCAAAGAAGCGATTGAAGAGACGGGCTATGAAGTGGGCGAAGTGCGCAAATTATTTGAACTGTATATGTCGCCAGGCGGTGTGACTGAGCTAATCCACTTTTTTATCGCCGAATACAGTGACAATCAGCGCGCTAACGCCGGTGGCGGTGTCGAAGATGAAGATATTGAAGTGCTCGAGCTGCCGTTCAGCCAGGCGCTGGAGATGATCAAAACCGGCGAGATACGTGACGGTAAGACGGTGTTATTGCTTAACTATTTGCAAACGTCACATTTAATGGACTGAAAAATAACAATAATATTTCGTTGTTTATTATTGGCTCAATCCGATAAATCCGATTGAGCCGCGCTACCTGCGCAACGAAGATACGACTTGTGCTGTTTGTTTGAACTTCTGGGGTCGTACCGTCCATGCGCTATCGCATTTTTCTTCTCTTTTTTTTCGCTTTGTTGCCGACGTCTTTGGCGTGGGCGGCACCAGCGCAACGGGCGTTTTCCGACTGGCAGGTCACCTGTAATAACCAAAACTTCTGTGTGGCACGCAATACTGGCGATCATAATGGACTGGTGATGACCCTGAGCCGCAGCGCCGGGGCGCATACCGACGCCGTTTTACGTATTGAGCGCGGCGGGTTGAAATCACCGGATGTGTCGGAAGGGGAAATAGCGCCACGGCTGCTGTTAGATGGTGAGCCGTTGGCGTTAAGTGGTGACAAGTGGCGGATTTCACCATGGTTATTAGTAACCGATGATACGGCAACCATCACCACGTTTTTGCAGATGATTCAGGAAGGGAAGGCAATCACCTTACGCGATGGCGATCAGACCATTTCTTTGAATGGCTTAAAAGCGGCGTTGTTGTTTATTGATGCCCAGCAAAAGCGCGTTGGCAGTGAAACCGCGTGGATAAAGAAAGGGGACGAACCGCCGCTCAGCGTACCGCCCGCGCCTGCGCTGAAAGAGGTCGCGGTGGTTAACCCAACGCCGACACCACTCTCACTCGAAGAACGTAACGATTTGCTGGATTATGGTAACTGGCGGATGAATGGTCTGCGCTGCTCGCTTGATCCGTTGCGTCGTGAAGTGAGCGTTACGGCACTGACCGATGATAAAGCATTAATGATGATTAGCTGTGAGGCAGGTGCTTATAACACCATTGATTTGGCATGGATTGTATCGCGTAAAAAGCCACTGGCCTCGCGCCCGGTACGGTTACGTTTGCCGTTCAACAACGGTCAGGAGACGAATGAACTGGAGTTGATGAACGCAACATTTGATGAAAAAACGCGTGAACTGGTGACCTTAGCGAAAGGTCGCGGATTAAGCGATTGTGGCATTCAGGCGCGCTGGCGTTTTGACGGCCAGCGTTTTCGCCTGGTGCGTTACGCCGCAGAACCGACCTGCGATAACTGGCATGGGCCAGACGCCTGGCCCACGTTGTGGATCACCCGTTAAACATCATGGCGGGGACAGGTAGGCCGGATAAGACGCATCCGGCAATCAGCATCAGGCACCTTTCACTCCCAGCACCTTATGCGCTTTTGCCACAATATTCTCGGCGGTAAAGCCAAAGAACGGGAACAGCTTATCCGCCGGAGCAGATTCCCCGTAACTCGTCATCCCGACAATCGCCCCTTTCAAACCAACATATTTGTACCAGTAATCGGCTATACCCGCTTCTACCGCCACGCGGGCCGCAACGTTAGAAGGCAACACCGACTCGCGATATTCCTCATTCTGGGCGTCGAAAATATCGGTCGAGGGCAGGGAAACCACGCGAACATTGCGACCTTCTCCCGCCAGTTTCTCTGCGGCCTGTAGGGTGATTTCCATCTCTGAACCGGTAGCAATCAAAATGATATCCGGCTTGCCGCCGCTGTCTTTCAACACATAACCACCACGAGCAATCTCTTTTACCTGATCCGGTGTTCGTTCTACCTGTGCCAGATTCTGCCTGGAGAGGATCAGCGCCGTCGGTCCGTTGTGGCGCTCAACCGCCAGCTTCCAGCCCACCGCTGCTTCCACCTGATCGCACGGTCGCCAGGTGCTGAAATTCGGCGTTAAGCGCAGACTTGCCAGTTGCTCCACCGCCTGGTGCGTCGGACCATCTTCGCCCAGACCAATTGAGTCGTGGGTATAAACCATAATCTGCCGCGCTTTCATCAGTGCCGCCATCCGCGCGGCGTTACGGGCGTATTCAACAAACATCAGAAACGTTGCGGTATACGGCACAAAGCCACCGTGGTGTGCAATGCCGTTGGCAATAGCAGTCATACCAAATTCGCGTACCCCGTAGTGAATATAATTCCCTGCGGGATCTTCCTTCAGCGACACAGACCCTTTCCAGATGGTGAGATTACTTGGGGCCAGATCCGCCGAACCGCCAAGCAGCTCCGGCAGCATAGGGCCGTAGGCGTTAAGCGTATTTTGCGACGCTTTACGGGTAGCGATTTTCGCCGGATTCGCCTGCAACTCATTGATATATTTATGAGTCGTTTTCTCCCAGTCCTTCGGCAGACCACCGCTCATTCGGCGAGTAAACTCTTCAGCCAGTTGTGGATGGGCCTTTTTATAAGCGGCAAACTTCTCATTCCAGCTCTGCTGGGCTTTTTCACCTTTTTCGCGGGCATCCCAGGCGTGATAAATCTCTTTGGGGATCTCAAAGGGTGGATGATGCCAGCCCAATTTTTGCCGTGCCAGCGCGACTTCTTCTTCGCCCAGCGGAGCACCGTGGGCCTCTTCCTTACCCGCTTTATTAGGCGAACCAAAGCCAATCACCGTGCGGCAGATAATCAGCGATGGTTTATCTTTCACGCTTTGCGCTTCAAGAATCGCTTCCTTCACCGCTTGCGGATCGTGGCCGTCGATCTCGTGGACAACATGCCAGTGGTAGGCTTCAAACCGTTTTGCCGTATCGTCGGTAAACCAGCCTTCGGTTTCACCATCAATCGAAATACCGTTGTGGTCGTAAAAGCCGATCAGCTTGCCGAGTCCCAACGTTCCTGCCAGTGAACAGACTTCATGAGAGATACCTTCCATCAGACAGCCGTCGCCCATAAACACATAGGTGAAGTGATCGACAATCTCATGATCCGGCTGGTTAAACTGCGCTGCCAGCGTGCGCTCCGCTATCGCCAGTCCAACCGCGTTCGCCAAACCTTGTCCAAGTGGACCGGTGGTGGTTTCAACACCTGGCGTATAGCCAATCTCCGGGTGACCTGGGGTTTTCGAATGCAACTGACGGAAGTTCTTCAGCTCTTCCAGCGGCAGGTCATAACCAGTCAGATGTAGCAAACTGTAGAGCAACATCGAGGCGTGACCGTTGGAAAGAATAAAGCGGTCGCGGTCATACCAGGTCGGATCGGTGGGGTTATGTTTGAGAAAGTCGTTCCACAGCACTTCGGCAATATCGGCCATGCCCATCGGCGCGCCGGGATGACCAGAATTGGCTTTTTGCACCGCATCCATACTGAGCGCGCGAATCGCATTGGCAAGGTCTTTTCGGGACATAAAACACTCCGTGGCTGGTTTTAGAATTTGGCGGCAAGAAGATCTTCCAGTTTGCGTTGATCAACGGCGAACAGGCGGATGCCTTCAGACAGTTTTTCTACCGCCATCGGATCCTGATTGTGCTCCCAACGAAATTCCGCTTCGCTCATCGGGGAGGGGCGAGGGAAGGATTGCGATGCCGGGATCAGTTTGCGAACCACTGGCGAAACCTTTTCCTGCAACTCCTTCAGCAAATTCGGCGCGATGGTCAGACGGTCACATCCGGTTAAGGCGAGGATTTGTTCGGTACGACGGAAGCTGGCACCCATCACAATGGTTTCGTAGCGATGCTGCTTATAGTAGTCGTAGATGTTGCGCACAGATTTGACACCCGGATCTTCCTCTACCACATACGGGTCCATCGGTTTGCGCGCCTGATACCAGTCATAAATACGACCTACAAACGGCGAAATCAGAAAAACGCCCGCTTCTGCACAGGCCCGTGCCTGAGCAAAGGAAAACAGCAGCGTCAGGTTGCAGTTAATGCCTTCTTTTTCCAGTTCTTCTGCTGCGCGAATTCCTTCCCAGGTGGAGGCCAGCTTGATCAGAATGCGAGATCTCTCAATGCCCTGTTGTTGGTACAACTCCATGAGATGGCGTGCTTTTTCGATACTTTTTTCTTTGTCAAAAGAGAGGCGTGCGTCAACTTCTGTCGACACGCGACCGGGTACGATTTTGAGAATTTCTGTACCGAAATTGACTGCCAGTTTGTCGCAGGCCGCGATGACTTGTTGTTCCTGGGTCTTGCCATTTTTTTTACCCCAGGCAATAGCATCGTCTATTAAATGTTCATATTGTGATAAACCGGCAGCCTTGAGTAACAGCGAAGGATTGGTGGTGGCATCCTGGGGATGATAATGGCGAATGGACTCAATATCACCGCTGTCTGCCACGACAGTGGTGAACTGTTTGATGCCGTCTAACTCGTTCATAGGAAATACTCCTTGAAAAGTAAAGTGTTAGATGAGTGCGTTAATTCACACTTCTGAGAAATTTCGCTAAACGCATCAAAAAAGCATAGCAGACAGGCATGGTATTGCTGGATGAAGCAGGTAACATCAGTGTTATGGGATTATTACCAAAACATTATTTGATGGGAGAGAGTTTGGGCTTGCTCAGAATCTCGAAGCTCCGGCAAGGTAATAATGTGCGCCACGTTGTGGGCTGAGGCAGTTGCCCACACCTATTTTTGTGAACGTTACGTGAAAGGAACAACCAAATGGATGAGCAGTTAAAACAAAGTGCACTTGATTTCCATGAATTTCCTGTACCAGGAAAAATCCAGGTTTCTCCGACCAAACCTCTGGCAACGCAGCGCGATCTGGCGCTGGCCTATTCACCGGGTGTCGCCGCGCCTTGTCTTGAAATCGAAAAAGATCCGTTAAACGCCTACAAATATACCGCGCGCGGTAACCTGGTGGCAGTTATCTCTAACGGTACGGCGGTGCTGGGGTTGGGTAATATTGGCGCGCTGGCAGGCAAACCGGTGATGGAAGGTAAGGGCGTTCTGTTTAAGAAATTCGCCGGGATAGATGTGTTTGACATCGAAGTTGATGAACTCGACCCGGACAAATTTATCGAAGTGGTCGCCGCACTTGAGCCGACCTTCGGCGGTATCAACCTCGAAGATATTAAAGCGCCAGAATGTTTCTATATTGAACAGAAACTGCGCCAGCGGATGAACATTCCGGTATTCCATGACGACCAACACGGGACGGCAATCATCAGCACCGCCGCCATTCTCAACGGCTTACGCGTAGTAGAGAAAAATATCTCTGACGTACGGATGGTAGTTTCTGGTGCGGGCGCAGCGGCAATTGCCTGTATGAACCTGCTGGTGGCGCTGGGTCTGCAAAAACATAACATCGTGGTATGCGACTCAAAAGGCGTTATTTATCAGGGTCGTGAGCCGAACATGGCGGAAACCAAAGCGGCTTACGCGGTGGTGGATGACGGCAAACGTACCCTCGACGATGTGATTGAAGGCGCGGATATTTTCCTTGGTTGTTCCGGCCCGAAAGTGCTGACTCAGGATATGGTGAAGAAAATGGCCCGCGCGCCGATGATCCTGGCGTTGGCGAACCCAGAACCGGAAATTCTGCCGCCGCTGGCGAAAGAAGTGCGTCCGGATGCCATCATCTGTACCGGTCGTTCCGACTATCCGAACCAGGTTAACAACGTGCTTTGCTTCCCGTTCATCTTCCGAGGCGCGCTGGATGTTGGCGCAACGGCTATCAATGAAGAGATGAAACTGGCGGCAGTCCGCGCGATTGCGGAACTGGCCCATGCCGAACAGAGCGAAGTGGTGGCTTCTGCGTATGGCGATCAGGATCTGAGCTTTGGCCCTGAATACATCATTCCAAAACCGTTCGATCCGCGTCTGATCGTTAAGATCGCCCCTGCGGTCGCCAAAGCGGCAATGGAGTCCGGCGTGGCGACGCGTCCGATTGCCGATTTTGACGTCTACATCGACAAGCTGACCGAGTTCGTTTACAAAACCAACCTGTTTATGAAGCCGATATTCTCCCAGGCTCGCAAAGCGCCGAAGCGCGTTGTTCTGCCGGAAGGGGAAGAGGCGCGCGTTCTGCATGCGACGCAGGAACTGGTAACCCTGGGACTGGCAAAACCGATCCTTATTGGTCGTCCGAACGTGATCGAAATGCGTATTCAGAAACTGGGCTTGCAGATCAAAGCTGGCGTTGATTTTGAGATCGTCAATAACGAATCCGATCCACGCTTTAAAGAGTACTGGAGCGAATACTTCCAGATCATGAAGCGTCGTGGTGTCACTCAGGAACAGGCACAACGTGCGCTGATCAGCAACCCGACGGTGATCGGTGCGATCATGGTTCAGCGTGGTGAAGCCGATGCGATGATCTGCGGAACGGTGGGCGATTATCACGAACACTTTAGCGTAGTGAAAAATGTCTTTGGTTATCGCGATGGCGTTCACACCGCAGGCGCAATGAACGCGCTGTTGCTGCCGAGTGGTAACACCTTTATTGCTGATACCTATGTTAATGATGACCCAGACGCAGAAGAGCTGGCGGAGATCACGCTGATGGCGGCAGAAACTGTCCGTCGTTTCGGTATTGAGCCGCGTGTTGCTCTGTTGTCGCATTCCAACTTCGGTTCTTCCAACTGCCCGTCGTCGAGCAAAATGCGTCAAGCGCTGGAGTTGGTCAGGGAACGTGCGCCTGAGCTGATGATTGATGGCGAAATGCACGGTGATGCGGCGCTGGTAGAAGCGATTCGCAACGACCGTATGCCGGACAGCACCCTGAAAGGTTCCGCTAATATTCTGGTGATGCCGAACATGGAAGCTGCTCGTATTAGTTACAACTTACTGCGCGTTTCCAGCTCGGAAGGTGTCACCGTCGGCCCGGTGCTGATGGGCGTGGCGAAACCGGTTCACGTGTTAACACCGATCGCGTCAGTGCGTCGTATCGTCAACATGGTGGCGCTCGCCGTGGTTGAAGCGCAAACCCAACCGCTGTAATTCTTGCTTAACTATCACGCTTACCCTGAGTAATTCGGGGTAAGCGATTTTTATATTATTAATACGTCTTACTGCTTTTACTAATAGCAAATAAATTACCCGACATAAAATAAAGCAATATCTTTATATTTATTCATGCTCTGCATATGAAAGTTTATGTATCACGGTAAATATCTCTCCATTCTTAGTGATCTACCTCACCTTTTAAACACGCTTGCCGAATTTTGTTATTTACTCTGACGAAAAATTGTCACGATACACGCACGTTTTTTACAGGCGGCGACTCATGGACAAAGAACGCATCATTCAGGAATTTGTACCCGGGAAACAGGTCACGCTGGCGCATTTGATTGCGCATCCGGGTGAAGAACTGGCGAAGAAAATCGGCGTTCCGGATGCTGGCGCAATTGGCATTATGACGCTAACTCCCGGCGAAACAGCGATGATTGCCGGTGATTTAGCATTAAAAGCTGCCGATGTACACATCGGTTTTCTCGACCGCTTCAGCGGCGCATTGGTGATTTATGGCTCGGTGGGCGCAGTAGAAGAAGCGTTATCACAAACCGTCAGTGGTTTAGGACGCTTATTAAATTATACGCTGTGTGAAATGACTAAAAGTTAATACGAGGCATTCATGAAACGAATTGCGTTTGTGGGTAGCGTCGGGGCAGGAAAAACAACGTTATTTAATGCGTTGCAGGGAGATTATACCCTCGCCAGAAAAACACAGGCCGTGGAATTTAATGATAATGGCGATATTGATACTCCGGGTGAATATTTTAGCCATCCCCGTTGGTATCACGCCTTAATAACCACGCTACAGGATGTGGACATGCTGATATATGTCCACGGCGCAAATGATCCAGAAAGCCGATTACCTGCCGGGCTGCTGGATATTGGCGCCAGTAAACGGCAAATCGCCGTCATCAGTAAAACGGACATGCCGGATGCTGACGTCACCGCAACGCGACAGTTATTGCTTGAGACTGGCTTTGAAGAGCCAATTTTCGCGCTAAACAACCACGACCCGCAAAGCGTGCAGCAACTGGTGGATTATCTGGCATCTCTCACCGAACAGGAGGAAGCAGGTGAAAAAACTCATCACAGCGAATGATATTCGTGAAGCACACGCGCGCGGCGAACAGGCAATGTCCGTGGTTCTGCGCGCCAGCATTATTACCCCTGAAGCACGCGAAGTGGCGGATCTACTGGGTTTTACCATCACCGAGTGCGATGAATCGACGCCTGTAACGGCATCCGTTCCCGCCAGTGCATCAGCCGATAAAACCGAAAGCCAGCGCATCCGCGAAACCATCATTGCCCAGCTGCCAGAAGGCCAGTTTACCGAAAGCTTGGTCGCACAGCTGATGGAAAAAGTGATGAAGGAAAAACAGTCACTGGAGCAGGGCGCGATGCAGCCGAGCTTCAAATCGGTGACCGGCAAAGGCGGCATCAAAGTGATTGATGGCAGCAGCGTCAAGTTTGGTCGTTTCGATGGCGCTGAACCGCACTGCGTGGGCTTAACTGATCTTGTGACCGGAGACGACGGCAGCAGTATGGCCGCTGGTTTCATGCAGTGGGACAACGCCTTCTTCCCGTGGACCCTGAACTACGACGAAATCGACATGGTGCTGGAAGGGGAGCTGCATGTTCGCCACGAAGGCGAAACCATGATTGCCAAAGCGGGCGATGTGATGTTTATCCCGAAAGGCTCCAGCATTGAATTTGGTACGACATCCAGCGTGAAATTCCTGTATGTCGCCTGGCCGGCTAACTGGCAATCCCTATGAAAGATTTCATCACCGAAGCATGGCTAAGAGCGAACCATACGCTCAGCGAAGGCGCAGAGATCCATCTCCCTGCGAACAGTCGCCTGACGCCCTCTGCCCGGGAGTTGCTGGAAAGCCGCCATCTGCGCATCAAGTTTATTGACGAGCAGGGTAGCCTGTTTGTTGATGATGAACAGCAGCAGCCGCAGCCCGTTCACGGGCTGACCAGTAGCGATGAACATCCGCAGGCGTGCTGCGAACTGTGCCGCCAGCCGGTGGCGAAAAAACCAGACACACTGACTCATCTGTCGGCGGAAAAAATGGTTGCCAAAAGCGATCCGCGCCTGGGTTTTCGCGCTGTTCTCGACAGCACCATTGCGCTGGCTGTGTGGCTGCAAATTGAACTGGCGGAACCGTGGCAGCCGTGGCTGGCCGATATCCGTTCGCGTCTTGGCAACATTATGCGTGCCGATGCGCTGGGGGAACCGCTGGGCTGCCAGGCGATTGTCGGGCTTTCTGACGAAGATCTGCATCGACTTTCTCACCAGCCGCTGCGCTATCTCGACCACGATCATTTGGTGCCGGAAGCCAGCCACGGGCGCGATGCGGCGTTGCTGAATCTGCTACGCACCAAAGTGCGTGAAACCGAAACCGTAGCGGCGCAGGTGTTTATCACCCGCAGTTTTGAAGTATTACGCCCGGACATCTTGCAGGCGCTGAACCGCCTTTCGAGCACGGTTTACGTGATGATGATCCTGAGCGTTACGAAGCAGCCGCTAACGGTGAAGCAGATCCAACAACGACTGGGGGAGACGCAATGATTATTGAACGTTGTCGTGAACTGGCGTTGCGAGCGCCCGCCAGAGTGGTTTTTCCGGATGCGTTAGATCAACGTGTGCTGAAAGCTGCGCAATATTTACATCAACAAGGTCTGGCAACGCCCATTCTGGTCGCCAATCCGTTTGAACTTCGTCAGTTTGCGCTCAGTCACGGCGTGGCGATGGACGGGCTACAGGTGATTGATCCGCATGGCAACCTCGCAATGCGGGAAGAATTTGCTCATCGCTGGCTGGCCCGCGCGGGCGAAAAAACGCCGCCGGATGCGCTGGAAAAACTCACCGAACCGCTGATGTTCGCCGCCGCAATGGTCAGCGCCGGTAAAGCGGATGTCTGCATTGCGGGCAACCTCTCTTCCACGGCGAATGTGCTGCGTGCCGGATTACGCATTATTGGCTTGCAGTCTGGCTGTAAAACGCTCTCTTCCATTTTCCTGATGCTGCCACAGTACAGCGGTCCGGCGTTGGGCTTTGCCGATTGCAGCGTGGTGCCGCAGCCGACGGCGGCGCAACTGGCGGATATCGCGCTTGCCAGCGCCGAAACCTGGCGCGCCATCACCGGAGAAGAGCCGCGCGTGGCGATGCTGTCGTTTTCCAGTAACGGTAGCGCCCGTCACCCCTGCGTTGCCAACGTCCAGCAGGCGACAGAAATCGTCCGTGAGCGCGCGCCGCAGCTGGTAGTCGATGGCGAGTTGCAGTTTGATGCCGCCTTCGTGCCGGAAGTGGCGGCGCAAAAAGCGCCTGCCAGCCCGCTACAGGGCAAAGCCAATGTGATGGTTTTTCCGTCGCTGGAAGCCGGAAATATTGGCTACAAAATCGCACAACGGCTTGGCGGGTATCGTGCCGTCGGGCCATTGATACAAGGACTTGCCGCGCCGATGCACGATCTCTCTCGTGGTTGTAGCGTGCAGGAAATTATCGAACTGGCGCTGGTGGCAGCCGTACCGCGTCAGACAGAAGTGAACCGCGAAAGCAGTTTACAAACACTGGTTGAATGAACGGTCCCGTTCTGGACCCTGATAAAGAGGAAAACACAATGGAAGCATTAGGAATGATCGAAACCCGGGGCCTGGTTGCACTGATTGAGGCTTCTGACGCGATGGTGAAAGCTGCGCGCGTCAAACTGGTCGGCGTGAAGCAGATTGGCGGCGGCCTGTGCACTGCGATGGTTCGCGGTGATGTTGCAGCCTGTAAAGCCGCGACCGATGCTGGTGCCGCAGCGGCACAGCGTATTGGCGAGCTGGTATCCGTACACGTTATCCCGCGTCCGCACGGCGACCTGGAAGAAGTCTTCCCGATCGGCCTGAAAGGCGACAGCAGCAACCTGTAATCACCCTGTGTGACGTCGATTCGGGCGTCACGCTCTCTCCTTTTTCATTTTACCTTCCGCGGAGGGTAGGGGGAGCTTTTACCTGAAATACGCCACGGAGGCGGGTATGAAACTGGCAGTCGTCACTGGACAAATTGTTTGTACCGTACGCCATCACGGACTGGCGCATGACAAATTGCTGATGGTGGAAATGATTGATCCACAAGGTAATCCTGACGGGCAATGTGCCGTCGCCATCGACAATATTGGCGCGGGAACCGGGGAGTGGGTGTTGCTGGTGAGTGGCAGTTCCGCCCGCCAGGCGCATAAAAGCGAAACGTCACCGGTCGATCTGTGCGTGATTGGCATCGTCGATGAGGTGGTGTCTGGCGGTCAGGTTATTTTCCACAAATAAGGCAGAACATCATGAATCAACAGGATATTGAACAGGTGGTGAAAGCGGTACTGCTGAAAATGCAAAGCAGTGACATGCCGCCCGCCGCCGTTCATGAGATGGGCGTTTTCGCTTCCCTGGATGACGCCGTTGCGGCAGCCAAAATTGCCCAGCAAGGATTAAAAAGTGTGGCAATGCGCCAGTTGGCGATAACAGCCATTCGTGAAGCAGGCGAAAAACACGCCAGAGATTTAGCGGAACTTGCCGTCAGTGAAACCGGTATGGGCCGCGTTGAAGATAAATTTGCCAAAAACGTCGCCCAGGCGCGCGGTACGCCGGGCGTTGAGTGTCTCTCTCCGCAGGTGCTGACGGGTGACAACGGCCTGACCTTAATTGAAAACGCGCCCTGGGGCGTGGTGGCTTCGGTGACGCCTTCCACTAACCCGGCGGCAACCGTAATTAATAACGCCATCAGCCTGATTGCCGCGGGCAACAGCGTCATTTTTGCCCCGCATCCGGCGGCGAAAAAAGTCTCCCAGCGGGCGATTACGCTGCTCAACCAGGCGATTGTTGCCGCAGGCGGGCCGGAAAACTTACTGGTTACCGTGGCCAATCCGGATATCGAAACCGCGCAACGCTTGTTCAAGTTTCCAGGCATCGGCCTTCTGGTGGTGACGGGCGGCGAAGCGGTAGTGGAAGCGGCGCGCAAACACACCAATAAACGCCTGATTGCCGCAGGTGCCGGTAATCCGCCAGTGGTGGTGGATGAAACCGCCGACCTCGCCCGTGCCGCTCAGTCCATCGTCAAAGGCGCTTCTTTCGATAACAACATCATCTGTGCCGATGAAAAGGTGCTGATTGTTGTTGATAGCGTAGCCGATGAACTGATGCGTCTGATGGAAGGCCAGCACGCGGTGAAACTGACCACAGAGCAGGCGCAGCAGCTGCAACCGGTGTTGCTGAAAAATATCGACGAGCGCGGAAAAGGCTCCGTCAGCCGTGACTGGGTTGGTCGCGATGCGGCGAAAATCGCGGCGGCAATCGGCCTGAACGTCCCGTCAGAAACGCGATTGCTGTTTGTAGAAACCACCGCAGAACATCCGTTTGCCGTGACCGAACTGATGATGCCGGTGCTGCCCGTCGTGCGCGTCGCCAACGTGGCGGATGCCATTGCGCTGGCGGTGAAACTGGAAGGCGGTTGCCACCACACGGCGGCGATGCACTCGCGCAATATCGAAAACATGAACCAGATGGCAAACGCTATTGATACCAGCATTTTCGTCAAAAACGGACCGTGCATTGCCGGGCTGGGGCTGGGCGGGGAAGGTTGGACCACCATGACCATCACCACGCCAACCGGTGAAGGGGTAACCAGCGCGCGTACTTTTGTCCGTCTGCGTCGCTGTGTATTAGTCGATGCGTTTCGCATTGTTTAAGGAGTAACCGATGGCGCACGACGAACAATGGCTCACCCCGCGTTTGCAAACGGCGGCAACGCGGTGTAACCAGACGCCCGCCGCGACGGAATCTCCGCTGTGGCTGGGGGTGGATCTGGGCACCTGCGATGTGGTGTCGATGGTTGTCGATCGCGACGGTCAGCCGGTGGCGGTATGCCTCGACTGGGCCGATGTGGTCCGCGACGGCATCGTCTGGGATTTCTTCGGCGCTGTCACCATTGTTCGTCGCCATCTCGACACGCTTGAGCAGCAATTCGGTCGCCGTTTTAGCCATGCGGCGACCTCATTTCCTCCTGGTACGGACCCGCGTATATCCATCAACGTGCTGGAATCCGCCGGGCTGGAAGTGAGCCATGTGCTGGATGAGCCAACTGCAGTTGCGGATCTGCTGCAACTGGATAACGCAGGTGTAGTGGATATCGGCGGCGGCACCACCGGCATTGCCATCGTGAAAAAGGGCAAGGTGACTTACTCGGCGGATGAAGCCACCGGCGGACATCACATCTCTCTGACTCTCGCCGGAAATCGCCGAATTTCGCTGGAAGAGGCGGAGCAGTACAAGCGCGGACATGGTGAAGAGATTTGGCCTGCGGTGAAGCCGGTGTACGAAAAAATGGCGGACATTGTCGCCCGGCATATTGAAGGGCAGGGCATTACTGATTTATGGCTGGCGGGCGGCTCCTGTATGCAACCGGGCGTGGCGGAACTGTTTCGCAAACAATTCCCGGCGTTACAGGTGCATCTACCGCAGCACAGTTTGTTTATGACCCCGCTGGCGATCGCCAGTAGTGGGCGAGAGAAAGCGGAGGGGATCTATGCAAAATGAATTGCAGACCGCGCTCTTTCAGGCGTTCGATACCCTGAATCTGCAACGGGTAAAAATATTTAGCGTCCCGCCTGTCACACTCTGCGGTCTGGGCGCAGTGAGCAGTTGCGGGCAGGAAGCACAAACGCGCGGGCTGAAACATTTGTTTGTGATGGTGGATGGCTTTTTGCATCAGTCGGGGATGACCGCCGGGCTGATTCGCAGTCTGACCGTCAAAGGTATCGCTATGACGCTCTGGCCGTGTCCGGTGGGCGAACCGTGCATTACAGACGTGTGCGCAGCCGTGGCGCAGCTGCGTGAATCAGGCTGCGATGGTGTCATCGCGTTTGGCGGTGGCTCGGTGCTCGATGCAGCGAAAGCCGTAGCGTTGCTGGTGACGAATTCCGATAGCACGCTGGCAAAAATGTCAGAAACCAGCGTTCTGCAACCACGATTGCCGTTAATTGCCATTCCAACGACCGCCGGAACCGGCTCTGAAACGACTAACGTGACGGTGATTATCGATGCGGTAAGCGGGCGCAAACAGGTGTTAGCACATGCCTCGCTGATGTCGGATGTCGCGATTCTCGACGCTGCGCTAACCGAAGGCGTGCCGTCGCATGTCACGGCGATGACTGGCATCGATGCGTTAACTCACGCCATTGAAGCGTATAGCGCGCTGAACGCCACCCCATTTACCGACAGTCTGGCGATTGGCGCCATTGCGATGATTGGTCAATCGCTGCCGAAAGCGGTGGGCTACGGTCACGACCTTACCGCCCGCGAGAGCATGTTGCTGGCTTCATGTATGGCGGGAATGGCGTTTTCCAGTGCGGGGCTTGGGTTATGCCACGCGATGGCGCATCAGCCGGGGGCGGCGCTGCATATTCCGCACGGTCTGGCGAACGCCATGCTGCTGCCAACGGTGATGGAGTTTAACCGGATGGTTTGTCGCGAACGCTTTAGCCAGGTTGGTCGGGCGCTGCGAACTAAAAAATCCGACGATCGTGACGCTATTAATGCGGTAAGTGAGCTGATAGCGGAAGTTGGGATTGGTAAACGACTGGGCGATGTTGGTGCGACATCTGCGCATTACGGTGCATGGGCGCAGGCCGCGCAGGAAGATATTTGTCTGCGCAGCAACCCGCGTACCGCCAGCCTGGAGCAGATTGTCGGCTTGTACGCAGCGGCGCAATAAATGCCGGATGCGACGCTTGTCGCGTCTTATCCGGTCTACAGGATTGCACATGTAGGGCGGATAAGGTGTTTACACCGTATCCGCCAATAAATAACAACTAACAGGGAGTAAAGGCGATGGGAATTAACGAAATCATCATGTACATCATGATGTTCTTTATGCTGATAGCTGCCGTAGACAGGATCCTGTCGCAGTTTGGCGGTTCTGCACGTTTCCTCGGTAAGTTCGGTAAAAGTATCGAAGGATCCGGCGGGCAGTTCGAAGAAGGTTTTATGGCAATGGGCGCACTGGGCCTGGCGATGGTCGGTATGACCGCGCTGGCACCGGTACTGGCCCACGTACTCGGGCCGGTGATCATCCCGGTTTACGAAATGCTCGGCGCCAACCCGTCGATGTTCGCCGGAACGCTGCTGGCGTGCGATATGGGCGGCTTCTTCCTCGCCAAAGAGCTGGCGGGCGGCGACGTAGCAGCGTGGCTATACTCTGGGTTAATTCTCGGGTCGATGATGGGGCCAACGATTGTGTTTTCCATTCCGGTGGCGCTCGGCATTATCGAACCTTCTGACCGTCGTTATCTGGCGCTCGGTGTGCTGGCCGGCATTGTGACCATTCCAATTGGCTGTATTGCTGGTGGTCTGGTAGCTATGTATTCCGGCGTACAAATCAACGGCCAGCCTGTGGAATTCACCTTTGCCCTGATCCTGATGAACATGATCCCGGTACTGATCGTCGCGGTACTGGTGGCGCTGGGGCTGAAATTCATCCCGGAAAAAATGATCAACGGCTTCCAGATCTTCGCCAAATTCCTCGTTGCATTGATTACCCTCGGCCTTGCTGCCGCGGTGGTGAAATTCCTGCTTGGCTGGGAACTGATCCCGGGCCTGGATCCGATCTTCATGGCCCCTGGCGATAAACCAGGTGAGGTGATGCGCGCCATTGAAGTTATCGGTTCTATCTCCTGCGTGCTGTTAGGGGCATATCCGATGGTGCTGTTGCTGACCCGCTGGTTTGAAAAACCGCTGATGAGCGTCGGTAAAGTGCTGAATATGAACAATATCGCGGCAGCTGGCATGGTGGCAACGCTTGCTAACAACATCCCGATGTTCGGTATGATGAAGCAGATGGATACCCGCGGCAAAGTCATCAACTGCGCCTTCGCCGTTTCCGCAGCCTTCGCTCTGGGCGACCACTTAGGCTTCGCCGCTGCCAACATGAACGCCATGATCTTCCCGATGATTGTCGGCAAGTTGATCGGCGGCGTAACGGCAATTGGCGTGGCGATGATGCTGGTACCAAAAGAAGACGCGACTGCGGCTAAAGCCGAAGTGGAGGCGCAATCGTGAACACTCGCCAGCTACTAAGCGTCGGTATCGATATCGGCACCACCACCACCCAGGTGATTTTCTCCCACCTGGAGCTGGTTAACCGTGCGGCAGTGTCGCAGGTGCCGCGCTACGAATTCATCAAACGCGAAATTAGCTGGCAAAGCCCGGTGTTCTTTACCCCTGTCGATAAACAGGGCGGTTTAAAAGAAGCGGAGCTGAAAACTTTAATCCTCGAGCAATATCAGGCTGCGGGCATTGCGCCGGAAAGCGTTGATTCTGGTGCCATCATCATTACTGGCGAAAGCGCAAAAACCCGCAATGCCCGTCCGGCGGTGATGACGCTCTCCCAGTCGCTGGGGGATTTTGTCGTCGCCAGCGCCGGACCGCATCTCGAATCTGTGATCGCGGGTCACGGTGCCGGGGCGCAAATACTCTCTGAACAACGGCTGTGTCGGGTACTGAATATCGACATCGGCGGCGGCACGGCGAACTACGCCCTGTTCGATGCCGGAAAAATCAGTGGTACTGCCTGCCTCAACGTCGGCGGTCGCCTGCTGGAAACCGACAGCCAGGGGCGCGTGGTGTACGCCCATAAACCGGGGCAGATGATTGTGGATGAGTGTTTCGGCGCAGGCACTGACGCCCGTTCGCTGACTGGCGCGCAGCTGGTGCAGGTTACCCGACGAATGGCGGCGCTAATTGTCGAAGTGATTGACGGAACGCTCTCGCCGCTCGCGCAGGCATTGATGCAAACCGGTTTACTGCCCGCAGGTGTTACGCCCGAAATCATTACGCTTTCTGGCGGCGTGGGCGAATGTTATCGCCACCAGCCCGCCGATCCGTTCTGTTTTGCCGATATTGGCCCGCTGCTGGCAACGGCGCTGCATGACCATCCGCGCCTGCGTGAGATGAACGTGCAGTTTCCGGCGCAAACCGTGCGCGCCACGGTGATTGGCGCGGGCGCACATACTCTTTCGCTCTCTGGCAGCACAATCTGGCTGGAGGGCGTACAACTGCCGCTGCGTAATTTGCCGGTGGCGATCCCAATTGATGAAACGGATCTGGTGAGTGCCTGGCAACAGGCGCTGATTCAGCTGGATCTTGATCCCAAAACTGACGCGTACGTGCTGGCGCTTCCCGCCTCGCTGCCTGTGCGTTACGCCGCGGTACTGACGGTCATCAACGCGCTGGTCGATTTCGTCGCGCGTTTTCCGAATCCGCATCCCCTGCTGGTGGTGGCCGGGCAGGACTTTGGTAAAGCTCTGGGCATGTTGTTGCGCCCACAGCTACAACAACTCCCGTTGGCAGTCATTGACGAAGTGATTGTCCGCGCGGGGGACTATATCGACATTGGTACGCCTCTTTTTGGCGGATCGGTTGTGCCGGTGACGGTGAAATCACTCGCATTTCCTTCCTGAGGGAACGACTTATGAAACTAAAGACCACATTGTTCGGCAATGTATATCAGTTTAAGGATGTAAAAGAGGTGCTGGCAAAAGCCAACGAACTGCGTTCGGGGGATGTGCTGGCGGGCGTTGCAGCGGCAAGCTCACAGGAGCGCGTGGCGGCAAAGCAGGTGTTGTCGGAAATGACCGTAGCGGACATCCGCAATAATCCGGTGATTGCCTATGAAGATGACTGCGTCACGCGGCTGATTCAGGACGACGTTAACGAAACGGCCTACAACCAGATTAAAAACTGGAGCATCAGCGAACTGCGTGAGTATGTGCTGAGCGATGAAACCAGCGTGGACGACATTGCCTTTACCCGCAAAGGGCTGACCTCGGAAGTGGTCGCGGCGGTAGCGAAGATTTGCTCCAACGCGGACCTGATCTACGGCGCGAAGAAAATGCCGGTGATCAAAAAGGCCAATACCACCATCGGTATTCCGGGCACCTTTAGCGCCCGTTTGCAGCCGAACGATACCCGTGACGACGTGCAAAGTATCGCCGCGCAAATCTACGAAGGGCTTTCCTTCGGGGTGGGCGATGCGGTGATCGGCGTTAACCCAGTGACTGACGACGTGGAAAACTTAAGCCGCGTGTTGGATACCATCTATGGCGTGATCGACAAATACAACATTCCGACCCAGGGCTGCGTGCTGGCGCACGTCACTACCCAGATTGAAGCGATTCGTCGCGGCGCGCCGGGCGGGCTGATTTTCCAGAGTATTTGCGGCAGCGAAAAAGGGCTGAAAGAGTTTGGCGTGGAACTGGCGATGCTCGATGAAGCGCGCGCAGTGGGCGCGGAGTTCAACCGTATCGCCGGGGAAAACTGCCTCTACTTCGAAACCGGACAAGGTTCTGCGCTGTCCGCAGGTGCTAACTTCGGCGCTGACCAGGTGACGATGGAAGCGCGTAACTATGGGCTGGCGCGTCATTACGATCCGTTTATCGTCAACACCGTGGTCGGCTTTATTGGGCCGGAGTACCTCTACAACGACCGCCAGATTATTCGTGCGGGCTTAGAAGATCACTTTATGGGCAAGCTGAGCGGCATCTCTATGGGCTGTGACTGCTGCTACACCAACCACGCTGACGCTGACCAGAACCTCAACGAAAACCTGATGATCCTGCTCGCCACCGCAGGCTGCAACTACATCATGGGGATGCCGCTGGGCGATGACATCATGCTCAACTACCAGACCACGGCGTTCCACGATACCGCCACTGTGCGTCAGTTACTCAACCTGCGTCCGTCACCGGAGTTTGAACGCTGGCTGGAAAGCATGGGCATTATGGCAAACGGTCGCCTGACCAAACGGGCGGGCGATCCGTCACTGTTCTTCTGATGACGCGGAGATAACACATCATGGATCAAAAACAGATTGAAGAAATTGTACGCAGCGTGATGGCGTCAATGGGACAAGCAGCCCCCGCGCCATCAGAAGCCAAATGCACCACCACAGCCTGTTCGGCACCGGTGACCTCGGAAAGCTGTGTGCTGGATTTAGGTTCCGCTGAAGCGAAGGCGTGGATTGGCGTTGAAAATCCGCATCGCGCAGACGTATTAACAGAACTGCGCCGCAGCACCGTGGCCCGCGTTTGTACCGGTCGTGCTGGTCCGCGTCCGCGTACCCAGGCGCTGCTGCGTTTCCTGGCCGATCACTCTCGTTCGAAAGATACCGTACTGAAAGAAGTGCCGGAAGAGTGGGTGAAAGCGCAGGGCTTGCTGGAGGTGCGCTCTGAAATTAGCGACAAAAATCTCTACCTGACTCGCCCGGATATGGGTCGCCGCCTGTGTGCAGAAGCTGTTGAAGCCCTGAAATCACAGTGTGTCGCCAGTCCGGACGTACAGGTCGTTATTTCTGATGGCCTGTCTACTGACGCGATCACCGTGAACTATGAAGAGATCCTGCCACCGCTGATGGCGGGCCTGAAACAAGCTGGTTTGAAAGTCGGCACGCCGTTCTTTGTGCGTTACGGTCGCGTGAAAATTGAAGATCAGATCGGTGAGATCCTCGGCGCGAAAGTGGTGATCCTGCTGGTGGGCGAACGCCCGGGGTTAGGGCAGTCAGAAAGTCTCTCCTGCTACGCCGTTTACTCGCCGCGTATGGCGACCACCGTTGAGGCCGATCGCACCTGTATCTCTAACATTCACCAGGGCGGCACGCCGCCAGTTGAAGCCGCAGCAGTTATTGTGGATTTGGCGAAACGTATGCTGGAGCAGAAAGCATCCGGCATCAATATGACCCGATAAGGAGGCATCATGCCAGCTTTAGATTTGATTCGACCGTCGGTCACCGCCATGCGGGTGATTGCCTCCGTTAACGCCGATTTTGCGCGTGAGCTGAAATTGCCGCCGCATATTCGTAGCCTTGGGCTGATTTCCGCCGACTCCGATGACGTCACCTACATTGCCGCTGATGAAGCGACCAAACAGGCGATGGTGGAAGTGGTGTATGGCCGCTCGCTGTATGCAGGAGCCGCACACGGCCCGTCACCGACTGCCGGTGAAGTGCTGATTATGCTGGGCGGGCCAAACCCGGCGGAAGTGCGTGCTGGTCTGGATGCAATGGTTGCGCATATTGAAAACGGTGCGGCCTTCCAGTGGGCCAACGATGCGCAAGATACGGCATTCCTTGCACATGTGGTTTCGCGCACTGGTTCTTATCTCTCTTCCACTGCGGGTATTACGCTTGGCGATCCGATGGCGTATCTGGTGGCGCCGCCGCTGGAAGCGACTTATGGCATTGATGCAGCGTTAAAATCTGCCGACGTACAGCTGGTGACTTATGTCCCGCCGCCGTCAGAAACCAACTATTCCGCCGCATTCTTAACGGGAAGCCAGGCGGCGTGTAAAGCGGCCTGTAATGCCTTTACCGATGCAGTGCTGGAAATCGCGCGGAATCCAATCCAGCGTGCGTAACGGAGGTTGCCGATGATCAATGCACTGGGATTGCTGGAAGTGGACGGCATGGTCGCAGCAATCGATGCGGCGGATGCGATGCTGAAAGCGGCCAACGTACGTCTGCTCAGTCATGAAGTACTTGACCCTGGTAGGTTGACGCTGGTGGTGGAAGGCGATCTGGCGGCGTGTCGTGCGGCGCTGGACGCAGGTTGTGCTGCTGCGATGCGTACCGGACGCGTTATCAGCCGCAAGGAGATCGGTCGGCCAGACGATGACACCCAGTGGCTGGTTACTGGCTTTAACCGCCAGCCGAAGCAAGCTGTAAAGGAACCCTGCGTGCCAGCTATCGTTGCGGAATCTGCTGACGAGTTGTTGGCGCTGTTAACATCAGTACGTCAGGGAATGACGGCAGGAGAAGTGGCTGCCCACTTTGGCTGGCCGTTGGAAAAAGCCAGAAATGCGCTCGAACAGCTCTTTTCTGCCGGGACGTTACGTAAACGCAGTAGTCGTTATCGTCTCAAGCCTCATTAATCTGTCGGAGGTGCCGGGTGTCATATAACACCCGGCATTAACATCATGAAAAAGCCCCGTACAGCTAATTTGCACCATCTTTATCATGAACCCTTATCCGAAAACCTGAAGCTTACGCCGAAGGTCGAAGTGGATAATGTTCATCAACGACAGACAACGGATGTCTATGAACATGCTTTGACGATTACCGCCTGGCAGCAGATTTACGATCAGCTGCATCCGGGCAAATTTCATGGTGAATTTACGGAAATTCTGCTTGATGATATTCAGGTTTTCCGTGAATACACTGGTCTGGCACTGCGTCAGTCGTGCCTGGTCTGGCCGAACTCTTTCTGGTTTGGTATTCCGGCGACACGCGGCGAACAGGGATTTATCGGCTCACAATGCCTGGGAAGCGCGGAAATTGCCACGCGCCCTGGCGGCACCGAGTTTGAACTGAGTACACCAGATGATTATACGATCCTTGGCGTAGTGCTTTCTGAAGATGTCATTACCCGGCAGGCTAATTTTTTGCATAACCCGGAAAGGGTGCTGCATATGTTACGTAACCAGTCGGCGCTGGAAGTGAAAGAGCAGCATAAAGCCGCGCTGTGGGGCTTTGTCCAACAGGCGCTGGCGACATTTTGCGAGAACCCGGAGAATCTTCATCAGCCTGCGGTGCGTAAAGTGCTGGGGGATAATTTGCTGATGGCGATGGGGGCGATGCTGGAAGAAGCGCAACCAATGGTGACAGCGGAAAGTATTAGTCATCAGAGTTACCGACGTTTGCTTTCCCGCGCCCGTGAATATGTGCTGGAAAACATGTCCGAACCGGTAACCGTACTGGACTTGTGTAATCAACTGCACGTCAGCCGCCGTACCTTACAAAACGCATTTCATGCTATTTTGGGCATTGGCCCGAATGCGTGGCTAAAACGCATTCGCCTGAACGCCGTGCGCCGTGAACTGATAAGCCCATGGTCGCAAAGTATGACGGTAAAAGACGCCGCCATGCAGTGGGGATTCTGGCATCTGGGGCAATTCGCCACGGATTATCAGCAACTGTTTGCCGAGAAGCCGTCACTGACACTGCATCAGCGGATGCAGGAGAGGGGATGAGGGAGTTACACCCAACCCCTGACCTTAATAAACTCACTCAACGCCGCTTCCGGGCTGCCTGCTTCTGGCTGATAATCATACTCCCAGCGTACCAGTGGCGGCATCGACATCAGAATAGACTCGGTGCGCCCGCCGGTTTGTAAGCCAAACAGCGTCCCGCGATCCCATACCAGGTTGAACTCGACATAGCGCCCGCGGCGGTACAACTGGAAATTGCGCTCGCGTTCGCCGTATTCCATTGCTTTACGCCGTTCAACAATCGGTAAGTAAGCGTCGGTGTAGCCTTTGCCTACCGCCTGCATAAAGGCAAAACAGTGGTCGAAATCTGGCGTGTTCAGATCATCAAAGAACAGCCCGCCAATGCCGCGCTGTTCGTTGCGATGTTTTAGGTAGAAGTAATCGTCGCACCACTTTTTGTAACGGGGATAAACGTCTTCACCAAATGGCAGGCACAGGTCACGGGCGGTGCGATGCCAGTGAATGGCGTCTTCTTCAAAACCATAGAATGGAGTTAAGTCGAAGCCGCCGCCAAACCACCAGACGGGATCGGCACCCGGTTTTTCGGCAATAAAAAACCGCACATTCGCGTGGCTGGTGGGAACGTACGGATTATGCGGATGCACTACCAGCGATACGCCCATTGCCTCGAAACTGCGCCCGGCAAGTTCCGGGCGATGAGCGGTCGCGGAAGCGGGCATCGCGTTGCCATGGACGTGAGAAAAGTTGACGCCCGCCTGTTCGAAAACACCACCATTACGCAACACCCGACTACGCCCGCCGCCACCAGCTTCACGTTGCCAGCTATCTTCGACAAACTCTGCGCCATCTACGGCGGCCAGTTGCTGGCAAATTGTACCCTGAAGGTCGAGGAGAAACTGTCTAACCTGGTGTGCGTCGGGTTTCATAACTTACCGCTTTTTCGAGTGTGCTTTCTGGTTATCAAACCAGTGGAAATAACTGATCACGCCTTCAGCAATCGCTGTGGCGATTTTCTGACGAAACGCCGCCGTGCCTAATAGCCGTTCTTCTTCCGGGTTGGTGATAAACGAAGTTTCCACCAGCACCGAAGGAACCGACGGTGATTTCAACACCACAAATGCCGCTTGTTCGGTGTTGCGGCTGTGCAGTTTATGCACCGGCTTAATCTTCTTCAGAATATGCGAGCCGAGCGTCAGACTATTTTTAATGGTATCTGTTTGCACCAGATCAAACAGCACTTGTTGCAATAGGTGATCCCTGTCGGTCGCCTTTTTCCCGGCAACTTCATCAGCACGGTTTTCGCGTTCCGACAAATATTTTGCCATCGCGCTACTTGCGCCACGGTTAGAGAGGGCAAAGACCGATGCACCAGCGGCTTTCGGGTTGGTAAAGCCGTCGGCGTGAATTGACATAAACAGGTCAGCGCCATGTTTATGGGCGATTTCAACGCGATCGTACAGTGGAATAAAGGTATCGCCAGAACGCGTCAGCCGCGCATCAATGCCATGATTGCGCAAAATTGAACGGACGTTTTTGGCGATTGCCAGCACCACGTGTTTTTCTTTTGACCCGTTGCGGCCAATCGCACCGGTATCAATCCCGCCGTGACCCGGATCGAGAACGACTATCCGCTTGCCCCCAGCTTTTTTGGCTTTCGGCTTAGTGTGTCCGTTGCTGGTTTTTAAAGGTTCTTCTTTGGCGATGGCTTGTGACATTCCTGACAACGTCAGGGCAGCCAATCCGGCTTTCAGCACCTGGCGGCGCGAAGTGAGTGTTTTTAGTGGTTTAAAAGTGCTCATACGGCCTGAGTTGTAATAATGAAGTTCCAGATGTTATATCGTATCGCGTAATCCGTTACGACGGTTTGCTGGTGAGAATTGTTTTACTTTTCATTTCAATAAATGACAACGCGTCATTATGCCACTTTTTCAACCGATTTTCGTCAGATATTGGCTAATTCGGTCGTTCACGCCATAATCACCCTTTTAACCCCCAAAAAGGTAACTCATACCATGGAGATACGCGTATTTCGCCAGGAAGATTTCGAAGAGGTCATCACCCTTTGGGAGCGTTGCGACTTGCTGCGTCCGTGGAACGATCCGGAAATGGACATCGAACGCAAGATGAACCATGACGTCAGTTTGTTCCTGGTCGCGGAAGTGAATGGTGAAGTGGTGGGAACGGTGATGGGCGGTTATGACGGGCATCGTGGGTCTGCTTATTATCTTGGCGTGCATCCGGAGTTTCGCGGGCGCGGCATTGCTAACGCCTTGCTTAATCGGCTGGAGAAAAAGCTGATTGCCCGCGGTTGCCCGAAAATTCAGATCAACGTGCCGGAAGACAATGACATGGTGCTCGGAATGTACGAACGCCTGGGATACGAACACGCTGATGTGCTGAGTCTGGGTAAGCGTTTGATTGAAGATGAAGAGTACTGAGTTTCATCCTGTCCATTATGATGCGCACGGACGCCTGCGTTTACCCTTCCTTTTCTGGCTTGTGCTACTGCTTCAGGCGCGAACCTGGGTGCTGTTTGTGATTGCCGGTGCGTCGCGTGAGCAGGGTACTGCGCTGTTGAATCTGTTTTATCCCGATCATGATAATTTCTGGCTGGGGTTAATTCCCGGCATTCCAGCAGTGCTGGCGTTTTTGCTGAGTGGTCGGCGGGCTACGTTTCCCCGTATCTGGCATGGGCTCTATTTTCTGTTGCTGTTGGCGCAAGTGGTTTTACTTTGCTGGCAACCGTGGCTGTGGCTGAACGGTGAATCGGTTAGCGGAATCGGTCTGGCGCTGGTAGTGGCGGATATTGTGGCGTTAATCTGGCTGCTGACTAATCGACGTTTACGCGCTTGTTTTAATGAAGAAAAAGAATAACGCAGAGGTGCGCTTTGTTTATGCCGGATGCGGCGTGAACGCCTTATTCGGCCTACAAAACATCGAAAATTCAAGATATTGCAGGAAAAAGCAGGCCTGATAAGCGTAGCGCATCAGGCAATTTTGTGTTTGTCATCTACCTCTAACGGCACTTTTTTGCAAATTCGCACTCCAAGCAACGTTATTGAATAACCAAAGGAAGTGAGATGAAATCGCTGCGTTTAATGTTATGCGCTATGCCGTTGATGCTGACCGGCTGTTCCACTATGTCGTCAGTTAACTGGTCTGCCGCTAATCCGTGGAACTGGTTTGGTTCATCTACCAAAGTGAGCGAGCAGGGCGTGGGCGAATTAACGGCGTCCACACCATTACAAGAACAAGCTATTGCCGATGCGCTTGATGGTGATTATCGTCTGCGCAGCGGAATGAAAACCGCTAACGGTAATGTAGTGCGCTTTTTTGAAGTGATGAAAGGCGACAGCGTGGCGATGGTCATCAATGGTGATCAAGGTACAATCAGCCGCATTGACGTTTCAGACAGCAATATTCCTGCGGACTCCGGTGTTAAAATCGGTACACCGTTTAGCGACCTTTACAGCAAAGCATTTGGCAATTGCCAAAAAGCAGATGGTGATGATCGTGCTGTCGAATGTAAAGCTGAAGGCAGTCAACATATTAGCTACCAGTTCAGCGGTGAATGGAGTGGTCCTGAAGGGTTAATGCCTTCGGACGATACCTTGAAAAACTGGAAAGTCAGTAAAATTATCTGGCGACGTTAATTTGCGTCTGAGCAAACCGCTAATCACAAAAAACACGTAAAATAGCGCCCAACAATGCCACGGATTGCGTGGCATTATTATTTTCAGGAGGAACAATGTCTCAGGTTCAGAGTGGCATTTTGCCAGAACATTGCCGCGCGGCGATTTGGATCGAAGCCAACGTAAAAGGGGAAGTTGATGCCCTGCGTGCGGCCAGTAAAACATTTGCCGACAAACTGGCAACTTTTGAAGCGAAATTCCCGGACGCACATCTTGGTGCAGTCGTTGCCTTTGGTAACAACACCTGGCGTGCTCTGAGCGGCGGCGTTGGTGCCGAAGAGCTGAAAGATTTTCCGGGCTACGGCAAAGGTCTTGCGCCGACCACTCAGTTCGATGTGTTAATCCACATTCTTTCTCTGCGTCATGACGTAAACTTTTCTGTCGCCCAGGCGGCGATGGAAGCCTTTGGTGACTGCATTGAAGTGAAAGAAGAGATCCACGGCTTCCGTTGGGTGGAAGAGCGTGACCTGAGCGGCTTTGTTGACGGCACAGAAAACCCGGCGGGTGAAGAGACGCGTCGCGAAGTTGCGGTTATCAAAGACGGCGTGGATGCGGGCGGCAGCTATGTGTTTGTGCAGCGTTGGGAGCACAACCTGAAGCAACTCAACCGTATGAGCGTTCACGATCAGGAGATGATGATCGGCCGTACCAAAGAAGCCAACGAAGAGATTGATGGCGACGAACGTCCGGAAACTTCTCACCTGACCCGTGTTGATCTGAAAGAAGATGGCAAAGGACTGAAGATTGTTCGCCAGAGCCTGCCGTACGGCACCGCCAGTGGCACTCACGGTCTGTACTTCTGCGCCTACTGTGCGCGTCTGCATAACATTGAGCAGCAATTGCTGAGCATGTTTGGCGATACCGATGGTAAGCGTGATGCGATGTTGCGTTTCACCAAACCGGTAACCGGCGGCTATTACTTCGCGCCGTCGCTGGACAAGCTGATGGCGCTGTAAGCGTTTCTGATTCGATGATTAAAGGCCAGCCAATAGCATTACTGACTGGTTTCAGATTGTTGATAAAGTGCGCGTTGTACACGCCGGATGCGACGTAAACGTCTTATCCGGCCTACAAATCGTGCGAATTCAATACATTGCAGGGGGCGCGTAGGCCTGATAAGCGTAGCGCATCAGGCAGTATTGCGTTTGTCAGCAGTCTCAGGCCAGCCAGTAACAAAACTGACTGGCCTTTTTATTACTTCTGCTTTAACGCCGCATACACCTGATCAACTACCCAACCATAAGTTGCAATCGGTAACTGACCGCTTTCGAACATATTGGGATTTTTTTGTGGATCGGCAACTGGCGAATGGGGCTTGTTGCTTAACATCACAATCGCCATATGATTGACCGGATCGATAACGGTTACCGTCCCGGTCCAGCCCGTGTGACCGTACGTTTGCGGGCTTGCCAGCGTGCCAAACGTCGGCGTCATGGTGGCATTACCATTCACGCGCCAGCCAAGGCCAAAAGTGGCGTCCTCCTTTGAGCTGGTGGTGAACATCTTCACCGTTTCCGCACTGAACAGCTTCACATCACCATAGCCACCGCCGTTCAGCATCGTTTGCATTAACACCGCAATATCGCCGGTATTGGAAAACAAACCTGCGTGTCCGGAAACGCCGCCCATCGAATAGAACGCTTTTTCATCGTGCACCTGACCCCAGATAGTGGAGGAGCGGATATTCGGAAAGTGGATCACGCCATCGCGGGTATTGCCGTTCAGTTCCGTCGCGGCAATTTGCTGCGGTTTAAAGCCTTTCAGCAGCGGGTTAAATACCGTATGCGTCAGGCCGAGTGGTCGATAAATCGACTCTTCAACATAGCGGTCAAGCGGCTGGCCAGTAACTGACTCGACGATAAATCCAAGCAACATATAATCGACATCGCTGTAGATATGTTTGCTGCCGGGCTGATACTCCAGCGGCGTGCGCTTGATCATCTCCAGCGTCTGGCCTTTATCCTGCGAATATAACGCGCCCGCGACCGCTTTATTCGGGTATTGTGGGTCCGCCGGGAAACCGCCGCTGTGATGCAGCAGATCAGAAATCCGCAGCGTGTTTTTGCCTTTGATGGTGTCATTTGGACTGTCGGCAAACCCTGGAATATATTTCGCAATCAGATCGTCAGGATGCAGTTTGCCTTCGCTCATCAGCTTTTGCAGAGCGAAGTTAGTGGCGTACATTTTGGTATTTGAGGCCAGGTCATACAGCGTCTCGGTGGTGGCTTTTACAGGCTGCGCCATCAACACGCTGCCATCGTACTTTTTCGCCATCCCCCAGGCTTTGCGATACACAATCTGATTATCTTTAATAATCAGTAGGTTTACGCCGGGATAACCGGCATCAACTTGCTGGTTAATCCAGCGATCCATCTGGTTAAGCCGTTCGACATTGAACCCTGCTTTCTCTGGCGAACTTTCTGTCAGAACAGGGTATTTTGCGGCGCTGACGCTACAGCTGACAGCCAGCAGAGAAAGATAGAGCATTGTCCGTTTCATAATCAGTCCAGATTGACGTTACGGCAGCCAAAGAACGTGGTGAAAATAAACCCACTAACCCATGCCACCAGAATCCCACCTGCATATACCGCCATTGCCGGAAGGATACCTTGAGCGGAAGTCATCAGCGGTAGTGCCACCAGGCCAGACGGTCCGAAGGCGCTGTTTAAGCCCATTGGCAGACCCCACCAGGCTATCAGTCCGATAAACAAACCGCCCGCCGCGCCGCCTAAACAGGCGGTAACAAACGGCTTCATGCGGGGCAGGGTGACGCCGTAAATCAACGGTTCACCAACGCCCAGCAGACCGGGAATTATCGCCCCGCGCACCTGACTGCGTAGTGCACTGTGCGGTTGCGCTCGCCAGTAGAGCGCCAGCGCCGCGCCTACCTGGCCCGCGCCCGCCATCGAAAGGATGGGAAATAAGCTGTTGAACCCCTGACTGTCCATTAAAGCCAGATAAACAGGAATGAAGCCCTGATGCACGCCAAACACCACGGCGATCAGGAACAGCCCGGCTAAAACCGCACAACCGAGCGGATTACTGTTCAGGTGCATAAACAGCCACGACATGCCTTCAAACAGCCAGCCGCCCAGCGGCATAATGATCAGGTACGCAAGCGTAGCGGTGATCAACAGAGTGATTAACGAGGTCAGCAGCATGTCGAGATCGTCCGGCATAAAGCGGCGCACCATGCCTTCAATGCGGGCGCAGGCCCAGGCGGCAATCAACACGCCGATAATATTGCCGCGCGGATCGATGGGCAGACCGAAGAAATCGTGAAATCCGGCGTAGTAACCAGTGGTGGCAGCAGGGTTATAACCGAGCAAAAAGAGCGCGGCAATAATTGCGCCATTGACGCCCGTGCCGCCGAACGCCTGGGCCGCGTTATAGCCCACCAGAATTACCAGGAAGGTGAACAAGCCTTTGCTGAACACCTTCATAAAATTCAGCGAGTCGGGCAGCGTTCCCTGAGCATCTGCCGGAACGTGCATCACCGTGGCGATTAGCGTCGCTATCCCCAGCAACAGACCCGCAGCAATAAAACCGGGGATCAGCGGTGTAAAGATGGTGGCGAATTTGGCGAGAAATTGTTGCACGCCGGAAGTTTGTCTGGCTTTTAACTGGCGTTTATTCTGGGCGGCGATCTCTGCGGCATCCTGTATCGGTGCTTCGCCCAGCAACTCGCTCATGGCTTTTGCGGCACGATGCGCTTTGCCCGGCCCAAAAACCACCTGCACCTGATCGCTGGTCAAAATGACGCCCTTTACGCCTTCCAGGGTTTTGATATCGGGATCAACCAGTGAACTGTCATGTACACCCAGACGCAGACGCGTCATACAGTTACCACAGCTGGCGATGTTACCCGGGCCACCGACCCGGGTAAGAATGGTGTTCAGAAGTTCACTGCTGATCTCTTTAGCCATGGGTTATTCCTTTTCCAGAGCTTTGCGAATAAAGCCGCCGTGTTGATCCAGGCGTTTTTTAGCTTCTGCGGCATCGAGATTTTTCAGCACCATCACAATAGCCGTTTTACAATGGCGGTCGCAGGCAACCAATGCCGCTTCCGCTTGCTCAGCGCTACATCCGGTGGCGTTTTTAACGATATTGACCTGGCGTACATGCAGTTTTTCATTGGTGGCGACCACATCGACCATCAGGTTGCCGAACACTTTGCCTGACTTAATCATCAGACCGGTGGAGAGCATATTGAGCACCAGTTTCTGCGCCGTGCCAGCTTTCATTCGCGAAGAACCCGTGACCACTTCGGCCCCAACAATCGGCGTGATAGCAAACTCTGCGGTAGTTGAAACGGCGCTCCCCGGATTACAGGAAATTCCCACTGTGCGGCAACCGAGCTGGCGGGCGTATTCCAGTCCGGCAATCACATACGGCGTACGACCGCTGGCGGCAATACCAACCACCACATCCTGTGCCGTTAAATTAATACTTTTCAGATCGTTAACGCCGCCTTCCCGGCTATCTTCCGCGCCTTCCACCGCGTGCTGAATGGCATATTCGCCGCCAGCAATCAAACCAACTACCAGGCCCGGTTTCACGCCGTAGGTCGGCGGACATTCACTGGCATCAAGAATACCCAGACGACCAGAGGTCCCCGCACCGATGTAAATCAGACGGCCGCCGCCGCTCACCTGGGCGTGAATAACATCGATCGCCGCTGCAATATCTGGCAGTACGCGCTCAACGGCGAGTGGTACGGTTTTATCTTCATCGTTGATAATCCGGCACATCTCCAGTGTCGAAACGCGGTCAATTTCAGCCGAGGCGGCATTCGAGCCTTCTGTAATCATCTTTTCAAGTTGCATCAGTGGTGACCTTAGTATTCACAATCAAATAATTGCATATTGATGGAATCATATATCTCAATTTGCTAGTTTTAAAGGAATCATTGAGTCTGAAATCACAGAGTGTGAAGAGCGTCAAAGGGCAAAATCCGTGTGCTATGCTGCGCGCAGGATGTGGTGAGGGAGTGGAAGATGTTGTACCTGACAAAATTACGCAATGCAGAAAGTGACTTTACTGAAAATGAGCAAAAGATAGCCGACTTTCTGCAAGCCAGGGTGAGCGAACTGAAATCCGTCTCTTCGCGCAAGATGGCGAAACAGCTCGGCATCAGTCAGTCGAGTATTGTGAAGTTTGCCCAGAAGCTCGGCGCACAAGGATTTACTGAATTGCGTATGGCGTTAATTGGCGAATACAGTGCCAGCCGGGAGAAAACGAATGCCACGGCGCTGCACCTGCACAGTTCGATTACCAGTGATGATTCGCTGGAAGTGATTGCCCGCAAACTGAATCGCGAAAAAGAGCTGGCGCTGGAACAGACCTGCGCGTTGCTCGATTACGCGCGGCTGCAAAAAATCATTGATGTCATCAGTAAAGCGCCATTTATTCAGATAACGGGCCTGGGCGGATCGGCGCTGGTGGGGCGCGATCTGTCGTTCAAACTGATGAAAATTGGCTATCGCGTGGCCTGCGAAGCCGACACGCACGTACAAGCCACCGTTTCCCAGGCGTTAAAAAAAGGCGATGTACAAATCGCTATCTCTTACAGCGGCAGTAAAAAAGAGATTGTCTTGTGCGCAGAAGCGGCACGAAAGCAGGGGGCAACGGTGATTGCCATTACTTCTCTGACTGACTCTCCGCTGCGGCGGCTGGCGCATTTCACGCTCGATACCGTTTCCGGCGAAACCGAATGGCGTAGCTCGTCGATGTCTACCCGCACGGCGCAAAATTCTGTTACCGATTTACTGTTTGTTGGCCTGGTGCAACTCAATGATGTGGAGTCATTGAAAATGATTGAGCGCAGCAGTGAGCTAACACAACGCCTGAAATGATGCATAAAGCAGCGACTGGATTGAGATTTTCCTGAATTAGTGAGCTGATACGCAGCAATATTTTGTTTATCCTGTATTTTCAGAGGGAATGGAGTGTAACGCTCTGTATTAACAAGGAGAGCATTAAAATGGGTAAACTCACGGGCAAGACAGCACTGATTACAGGCGCATTGCAGGGAATTGGCGAAGGAATTGCCAGAACTTTTGCACGTCATGGCGCGAATCTAATCTTGCTGGATATCTCCCCTGAGATCGAAAAGCTGGCGGACGAACTGTGTGGTCGTGGTCATCGCTGTACGGCGGTTGTCGCCGATGTGCGTGACCCGGCGTCGGTAGCCGCTGCTATCAAGCGCGCGAAGGAAAAAGAAGGGCGCATTGATATCCTGGTGAATAACGCAGGCGTTTGTCGCCTGGGTAGTTTCCTCGATATGAGCGATGACGATCGCGATTTCCATATTGATATCAATATTAAAGGCGTATGGAACGTCACAAAGGCGGTGCTGCCGGAGATGATTGCCCGCAAAGATGGCCGCATTGTGATGATGTCTTCGGTCACTGGCGATATGGTGGCCGATCCTGGCGAAACGGCGTATGCCTTAACGAAAGCGGCGATTGTTGGCCTGACTAAATCGCTGGCGGTGGAGTACGCGCAGTCTGGTATTCGCGTAAATGCGATTTGTCCGGGCTACGTGCGCACGCCAATGGCAGAAAGTATTGCCCGTCAGTCGAACCCGGAAGATCCAGAATCGGTGTTGACTGAAATGGCAAAAGCAATCCCGATGCGTCGCCTCGCCGATCCGCTGGAAGTCGGCGAACTCGCGGCCTTCCTCGCATCCGATGAATCCAGCTATTTAACCGGTACACAGAATGTGATCGATGGCGGCAGCACACTGCCGGAGACGGTTAGCGTCGGCATCTGATTCACCTCTGTTTCCTCCCTGCATTTGTGTGGGGAGGATTTCGTTTTGAACCCGGTTCTTATTCCCTTTTCAACTTCCAAATCACCAAACGGTATATAAAACCGTTACTCCTTTCATGCCCGTTATAAATATGATGGCTATTAGAAAGTCATTAAATATATAAGGGTGCGCAATGGCCGTTAACTTACTGAAAAAGAACTCACTCGCGCTGGTCGCTTCTCTGCTGCTGGCAGGCCATGTACAGGCAACAGAACTGCTGAACAGTTCTTATGACGTCTCCCGCGAGCTGTTTGCCGCCCTGAACCCGCCGTTTGAACAGCAATGGGCAAAAGATAACGGCGGCGACAAACTGACGATTAAACAATCTCATGCCGGGTCATCAAAACAGGCGCTGGCGATTTTACAGGGCTTAAAAGCAGACGTTGTCACTTATAACCAGGTGACCGACGTACAAATCCTGCACGACAAAGGCAAGCTGATCCCGGCGGACTGGCAGTCGCGCCTGCCGAATAATAGCTCGCCGTTCTACTCCACCATGGGCTTCCTGGTGCGTAAGGGCAACCCGAAGAATATCCACGACTGGAACGATCTGGTGCGCTCCGACGTGAAGCTGATTTTCCCGAACCCGAAAACGTCCGGTAACGCGCGTTACACCTATTTAGCCGCGTGGGGCGCAGCGGATAAAGCCGACGGTGGCGATAAAGCCAAAACCGAACAGTTTATGACGCAGTTCCTGAAAAACGTTGAAGTGTTCGATACCGGCGGTCGTGGCGCAACTACCACCTTTGCCGAGCGCGGCCTGGGCGATGTGCTGATTAGCTTTGAATCGGAAGTGAACAACATCCGTAAACAGTATGAAGCGCAGGGCTTCGAAGTGGTGATTCCGAAAACCAATATTCTGGCGGAATTTCCGGTGGCATGGGTCGATAAAAACGTGCAGGCCAACGGCACAGAAAAAGCCGCAAAAGCCTACCTGAACTGGCTCTACAGCCCGCAGGCGCAGACCATTATCACCGACTATTACTACCGCGTGAATAACCCAGAAGTCATGGACAAACTGAAAGATAAATTCCCGCAGACCGAGCTGTTCCGCGTGGAAGACAAATTTGGCTCCTGGCCGGAAGTGATGAAAACCCACTTCACCAGCGGCGGTGAGTTAGACAAGCTGTTAGCCGCGGGGCGTAACTGATGTTTGCTGTCTCCTCCAGACGCGTGCTGCCGGGCTTTACCTTAAGCCTCGGCACCAGTCTGCTGTTTGTGTGCCTGATTTTATTGCTGCCGCTCTCCGCGCTGGTGATGCAGCTCTCTGAGATGAGCTGGGCGCAGTACTGGGAAGTGATCACCAACCCGCAGGTGGTCGCGGCCTACAAAGTGACGCTGCTGTCGGCGTTTGTGGCGTCGATTTTTAACGGTGTTTTCGGCCTGTTGATGGCGTGGATTTTAACCCGTTATCGCTTCCCTGGCCGCACGCTGCTTGATGCACTGATGGATTTACCCTTTGCGTTGCCGACGGCGGTGGCCGGTTTGACGCTGGCCTCGCTCTTTTCCGTGAATGGTTTTTACGGTGAATGGCTGGCGAAGTTTGATATCAAAGTCACCTATACCTGGCTGGGGATTGCGGTGGCGATGGCCTTTACCAGCATTCCGTTTGTGGTGCGTACTGTGCAGCCGGTGCTGGAAGAGTTAGGCCCAGAATATGAAGAAGCGGCAGAAACGCTCGGCGCAACGCGCTGGCAGAGTTTCTGTAAAGTGGTGCTGCCGGAGCTTTCTCCGGCGCTGGTGGCGGGCGTGGCGCTGTCGTTTACCCGTAGCCTCGGTGAGTTTGGCGCGGTAATTTTTATCGCCGGGAACATCGCCTGGAAGACGGAAGTGACGTCGCTGATGATTTTTGTTCGCTTACAGGAGTTTGATTACCCGGCGGCGAGCGCGATTGCTTCGGTGATCCTCGCGGCATCCCTGCTGCTGCTGTTCTCAATTAATACTCTGCAAAGTCGCTTTGGTCGGCGTGTGGTAGGTCATTAATGGCGGAAGTGACACAGTTGAAGCGTTATGACGCGCGCCCGATTAACTGGGGCAAATGGTTTCTGATTGGTATCGGGATGCTGGTTTCGGCGTTCATCCTGCTGGTGCCGATGATTTACATCTTTGTGCAGGCGTTCAGCAAAGGGCTGATGCCAGTTTTACAGAATCTGGCTGACCCGGACATGTTGCACGCCATCTGGCTGACGGTGATGATTGCGCTGATTGCCGTGCCGGTAAACCTGGTGTTCGGCATCCTGCTGGCCTGGCTGGTAACACGTTTTGATTTTCCTGGGCGTCAGTTGCTGCTGACGCTGCTGGATATCCCGTTTGCCGTCTCTCCGGTGGTCGCAGGCCTGGTGTATCTGCTGTTCTACGGCTCTAACGGCCCGCTGGGCGGCTGGCTGGATGAACATAATCTGCAAATTATGTTCTCCTGGCCGGGAATGGTGCTGGTCACTATCTTCGTCACCTGCCCGTTTGTGGTGCGCGAGTTGGTGCCGGTGATGTTAAGCCAGGGCAGCCAGGAGGACGAAGCGGCGATTTTGCTTGGCGCGTCCGGCTGGCAGATGTTCCGCCGCGTCACATTGCCGAATATTCGCTGGGCGCTGCTTTATGGCGTGGTGCTGACCAACGCCCGCGCGATTGGCGAGTTTGGCGCGGTATCGGTGGTTTCCGGCTCGATTCGCGGCGAAACCCTGTCGCTGCCGTTACAGATTGAATTGCTGGAGCAGGACTACAACACCGTCGGCTCCTTTACCGCTGCTGCGCTGTTGACGCTGATGGCGATTATCACCCTGTTTTTAAAGAGTATGTTGCAGTGGCGCCTGGAAAATCAGGAAAAACGCGCGCAGCAGGAGGAACATCATGAGCATTGAGATTGCCAATATTAAGAAGTCGTTTGGTCGCACCCAGGTGCTGAACGATATCTCACTGGATATTCCTTCTGGTCAGATGGTCGCATTGCTGGGGCCGTCCGGTTCCGGGAAAACCACGCTGCTGCGCATTATTGCCGGGCTGGAGCATCAAACCAGTGGGCATATTCGCTTCCACGGCACCGACGTCAGCCGCCTGCACGCGCGCGATCGTAAAGTCGGTTTCGTGTTTCAGCATTACGCGCTGTTCCGTCATATGACGGTGTTCGACAATATCGCCTTTGGCCTGACGGTGCTGCCGCGTCGCGAGCGCCCGAATGCCGCGGCGATCAAAGCGAAAGTGACAAAATTGCTGGAGATGGTGCAGCTTGCCCATCTGGCGGATCGTTATCCGGCCCAGCTTTCCGGCGGCCAGAAACAGCGTGTAGCGCTGGCGCGCGCGCTTGCCGTGGAACCGCAAATTCTGCTGCTTGATGAACCGTTTGGCGCGCTGGATGCGCAGGTGCGTAAAGAGCTGCGTCGCTGGCTGCGTCAGCTGCACGAAGAGCTGAAATTCACCAGTGTATTCGTTACCCACGACCAGGAAGAGGCGATGGAAGTCGCCAACCGCGTGGTGGTGATGAGTCAGGGCAATATCGAACAGGCCGATGAACCGGATCAGGTATGGCGCGAACCGGCGACCCGTTTTGTGCTCGAATTTATGGGCGAAGTGAACCGCCTGCAGGGAACGATTCGCGGCGGGCAGTTCCACGTTGGCGCGCACCGCTGGCCGCTGGGGTATACACCTGCGTATCAGGGGCCGGTGGATCTCTTCCTGCGCCCGTGGGAAGTGGATATCAGCCGCCGCACCAGCCTTGAATCGCCGCTGCCGGTACAGGTGCTGGAAGCCAGCCCGAAAGGCCACTACACCCAATTAGTCGTGCAGCCACTGGGGTGGTATGAAGATCCGCTGACGGTCGTGATGCATGGCGACGATGCCCCGCAGCGTGGCGAGCGTTTATTCGTTGGCCTGCAACATGCGCGGCTGTATAACGGCGACGAGCGTATTGAAACCCGCGATGAGGAACTTGCTCTTGCACAAAGCGCCTGATAGGTTGAGTGAATGTTAAACGCCCGGAGGCGCTTCCCGCGATCCGGGCTTTTTAATGGCAAGGTTTGTAACCTGTAGGCCTGATAAGACGTGCAAGCGTCGCATCAGGCAACACCACGTATGGACAGAGATCGTGAGTACATTAGAACAAACAATTGGCAATACGCCTCTGGTAAAGTTGCAGCGAATGGGGCCGGATAACGGCAGTGAAGTGTGGTTAAAACTGGAAGGCAATAACCCGGCAGGCTCGGTGAAAGATCGTGCGGCGCTATCGATGATCGCCGAGGCGGAAAAGCGCGGGGAAATTAAACCGGGCGACGTGCTGATTGAAGCCACCAGTGGCAATACTGGCATTGCGCTGGCGATGATTGCCGCGCTAAAAGGCTATCGCATGAAATTGCTGATGCCCGACAACATGAGCCAGGAACGTCGTGCGGCGATGTTGGCTTACAGCGCGGAACTGATTCTGGTTACCAAAGAGCAGGGCATGGAAGGCGCGCGCGATCTGGCGCTTGAAATGGCAAATCGTGGTGAAGGCAAGCTGCTCGATCAGTTCAATAATCCCGATAACCCTTATGCGCATTACACCACCACTGGGCCGGAAATCTGGCAGCAAACTGGCGGTCGCATTACCCATTTTGTCTCCAGCATGGGGACGACCGGCACCATTACCGGCGTGTCACGCTTTATGCGTGAGCAATCCAAACCGGTGACCATTGTCGGCCTGCAGCCGGAAGAGGGCAGCAGTATTCCCGGCATTCGCCGCTGGCCTGCGGAATATCTGCCTGGCATCTTTAACGCTTCGCTGGTGGATGAGGTGCTGGATATTCATCAGCGCGATGCGGAAAACACCATGCGCGAACTGGCGGTGCGGGAAGGGATTTTCTGCGGCGTAAGCTCCGGCGGTGCGGTTGCTGGCGCGATACGCGTGGCAAAAGCTAACCCTGGCGCGGTGGTGGTAGCGATCATCTGCGATCGCGGCGATCGCTACCTTTCCACCGGGGTATTCGGGGAAGAGCACTTTAGCCAGGGGGCGGGGATTTAAGGTTATTGCGCAGGCACTGTTTTATCCGTCTGCGCAATTAACGCATGTAAAAAAGGTTGTGCATTTTCATTGCTCTTACCGGGCATCTTCACGATATACGGCTTACCGGTAATCGATGATGACGAAGCCACCTTATCAATAAACTGCTCGGCGGTATCAATGCGGTTGCGCGTGTTGCCGAGCTTCAACTTCAGATGCGAAACTGCTTCATCGCAGGTATGTTCATCACCGTTGCGCACAAATATCAAATCCTTTTTCTGTGCTAATCCCTCCAGCATGGCGTTGATGCGGGCTTCTTCGTGGGCAGTTAACTTCGCGTAAGCGGGGAGTGTCATTAGCAGCGTAATGACCAGACAAATGATTTTCTTCACTGAATTACCATATCCTTGTTTTGTGATAGCCGATTTGACTGCCAAAATCAGGTAAAGTTTCGGTTGGGATGCGATGAGGATCATCGGCAAGGAGAAAAATTAAATGAGTAGTTTGTTGTTGTTTAACGATAAGAGCAGAGCGTTGCAGGCGGATATTGTCGCTGTGCAGTCGCAGGTGGTGTATGGCAGCGTAGGCAACAGCATTGCCGTGCCTGCTATTAAACAGAACGGCCTGAATGTCTTTGCCGTGCCGACCGTGTTGCTCAGCAATACGCCACATTATGATACGTTCTACGGTGGTGCGATTCCGGACGAATGGTTTAGCGGATATTTACGCGCACTACAGGAGCGCGATGCGCTGCGCCAGCTGCGCGCTGTCACCACCGGTTATATGGGAACCGCGTCGCAAATCAAAATACTTGCCGAGTGGCTGACTGTATTACGCGAAAACCATCCTGACTTATTGATTATGGTAGATCCGGTGATTGGCGATATTGATAGCGGTATCTACGTCAAACCTGACCTGCCCGATGCGTATCGGCAATATTTGTTGCCACTGGCGCAGGGAATTACGCCAAATATCTTTGAGCTGGAAATCCTGACCGGTAAAAACTGCCGCGATCTCGACAGCGCCATTGCCGCAGCAAAAAGTTTGCTTTCAGACACATTAAAATGGGTGGTTATTACCAGCGCCTCTGGTAACGAAGAAAATCAGGAGATGCAGGTGGTAGTGGTCAGTGCCGACAGCGTGAATGTCATTTCCCATTCTCGGGTAAAGACGGACCTTAAAGGAACAGGCGATCTGTTTTGCGCCCAGCTCATCAGTGGCTTGTTGAAAGGTAAGGAATTAACTGACGCGGTACATAGCGCAGGCTTACGCGTACTGGAGGTGATGCGCTACACCCAGCAACATGAGAGCGATGAATTGATTTTGCCGCCGTTGGCGGAAGCATAAAAAATGGCGCCGATTGGCGCCATTTTTCACTGCGGCAAGAATTACTTCTTGATGCGAATAACCGGGGTTTCGCCCACAGTCACGCTACCGGACAGTTTGATCAGTTCTTTGATTTCGTCCATGTTGGAGATAACAACCGGAGTCAGGGTAGACTTGGCTTTCTCTTCCAGCAGCGGGAGATCGAATTCAATCACAGTATCGCCAACTTTCACGCGCTGACCTTCTTCAGCAATACGCTTGAAGCCTTCGCCTTTCAGTTCAACAGTGTCGATACCGAAGTGAACGAACAACTCAACGCCGCTATCAGATTCGATGGAGAACGCGTGGTTGGTTTCAAAGATTTTACCAATGGTGCCGTCAACCGGAGCGACCATTTTGTTACCAGTTGGTTTGATAGCAATACCATCACCAACGATTTTTTCCGCAAAAACGACATCCGGCACGTCTTCGATATTGACGATCTCGCCAGAGAGCGGAGCAATGATCTCAATAGTTCCAGTATCCTTCTTGTCGTCGGAAACCAGAGATTTCAGTTTATCGAACAAACCCATGATCTTCTCCTAAGCAGTAAATTGGGCCGCATCTCGTGGATTAGCAGATTGTTTTTTCTTCAATGAACTTGTTAACCAGCGTCATTAACTCGTCCGTTGTCGGTTGAGCAAGAGCCTGCTCTGCTAACACCTTCGCATCTTCGAAGTTCGTGTTACGGATAATCTTCTTAATGCGCGGGATAGAAATGGCGCTCATAGAGAATTCGTCCAGACCCATCCCCAGCAACAGAAGTGTAGCACGTTCATCGCCAGCAAGCTCACCACACATACCTGTCCATTTGCCTTCAGCATGAGAAGCATCAATAACTTGCTTGATCAAGTTCAGCACGGACGGTGACATTGGCTGGTAAAGGTGTGAAATCATATCATTACCACGGTCAACTGCCAGAGTGTACTGCGTTAAATCATTGGTGCCGATACTAAAGAAATCAACTTCTTTGGCTAAATGACGCGCAATTGTCGCGGCAGCCGGTGTTTCCACCATTACGCCAATTTCAATTGACTCGTCAAACGCTTTACCTTCGTCGCGCAGTTCCTGTTTGTAGATTTCGATCTCTTTGCGCAGTGCACGCACTTCTTCAACAGAGATGATCATCGGGAACATGATGCGCAATTTACCGAAAGCAGAGGCTCGCAGGATAGCGCGAAGCTGATCGCGCAGGATCTCTTTACGATCCATCGCGATACGGATAGCACGCCAGCCGAGGAACGGGTTCTCTTCTTTCGGGAAGTTCATGTACGGCAGCTCTTTATCGCCGCCAATGTCCATGGTACGAACAATAACTGCCTGTGAGCCACACGCTTCAGCCACCGCTTTGTAAGCAGCAAACTGTTCTTCTTCGGTTGGCAGCGCGTCGCGGTCCATGAACAGGAATTCGGTACGATACAGACCAACGCCTTCAGCGCCGTTACGCTCTGCACCTTCAACGTCACGAACAGTACCGATGTTAGCGCACACTTCGACCTGGTGACCGTCCAGCGTAATTGCTGGCAGATCTTTCAGTTTAGCAAGCTCTGCTTTTTCAGAAGCAACTTGCTCCTGAACGGCGCGCAGTTTATCAATAACTTCATTGGTTGGATTGACGTAAACCTGATTGTTTACGGCATCCAGAATCAGATAGTCGTCGTTTTTCACCTGAGAGGTGACGCTACCGGTACCCACGATGGCTGGCAGTTCCAGAGAACGCGCCATAATAGAGGTGTGGGAAGTCCGGCCACCTGCGTCGGTGATGAAACCCAGCACCTTCTTCAGGTTTAGCTGTGCGGTTTCAGACGGCGTCAGGTCAGCGGCAACCAGGATTACTTCATCCTGAATGGCGCTCAGGTCGATGATCTTCAGCCCAAGGATGTTGCGCAGCAGGCGCTTACCGATATCACGTACGTCGGCCGCACGCTCTTTCAGGTATTCGTCATCCAGTTCTTCCAGGGCAGAAGCCTGACCTTCGATAACTTCATGAGCAGCTGCATCAGCGGTCATGTGCTTATCTTTAATCAGGGCTATGATTTCCTGCTCCAGCTCCTCATCTTCGAGCAACATAATATGCCCTTCGAAGATGGCTTCTTTTTCTTCACCGAACGTTTCACCAGCTTTCGTTTTGATCGTTTCCAGCTGGGCAGATGCCTTGGCACGACCGCTCAGAAAACGTTCAACTTCCTGATCAACCTGGTCGGCAGAAATTTTTTTCCGGTCAATGACGATTTCGTCTTCTTTCAAAAGCAGAGCTTTACCGAAAGCGATACCCGGGGATGCTAAAATGCCTGAAATCATAACCCTACCTTACTTGTGACTGATTTTTAAAAGAACCCGGGAAATTACTCGAGTTCCGCCATCAGTTTAACCAGATGTTCAACCGCTTTTTGCTCGTCTTCGCCTTCTGCAGAGATAGTCACAACGGTGCCTTGAGTCAGGCCCAGAGTCTGCAGTTTGAACAGGCTTTTGGCGCTGGCGCTTTTGCCGTTAGAAGTCACAGTAATTTCAGAAGTGAAGCCCTTAGCTTCTTTTACAAACTGGGCAGCAGGGCGGGTGTGCAGACCGTTCGGAGCGGTAATGGTAACTTCTTGCTGGAACATTGTATTTCCCCAACTTATAGGTTTAGTGTTGTGGAACTAAAGTCTAGCCTGGCGGTTCGACTTTAGCCTGTATTGTTAGCGCCAGTTTTAACAGACGCGACGCACGAAGTGCTCTATACAGTCCATTGCTGGCGGATGTTGGCCGCTGACGTTTCGTTCATCATTAAACATTATGCCGCTAAAGGAAGACTTGAACCAAATCATAAAATCGATTCAGCTAAGGCTTTTCCTGTAACGATTAATTTCGCGCATCAAAATAATTAGTCAGGTTAAATACCAGTTCCGACAAGTTGAATCAATGCCAGGAGGGGTGAAAGTTTGAAGCAGGCCACAAAAAAGCACCTGAAAAGGTGCTTTTTTACGCATTTCTAACAAGCTGGCATTACTGTTGCAATTCTTTCTCGGTAAAGAGATCGGCAAACAGTGCAGTGCTTAAATAACGCTCACCCGATGATGGAAGAATAACCACAATATTCTTATTGGTAAAGCTTTCATCTTCTTGTAGTTTCAACGCCGCAGCAACAGCCGCGCCGGAAGAGATCCCGGCAAGAATGCCTTCTTCTTCCATCAGGCGACGCGCAGTAGAGATGGCTTCTTCATTGGTGATGCCAATAACTTTGTCGACCAGTTTGAGATCAAGGTTAGCCGGGATAAAGCCAGCACCGATGCCCTGGATTTTATGCGGCCCGGGTTTGATTTCTTCACCTGCCAGCGCTTGGGCGATAACGGGAGAGTCGGTTGGTTCTACGGCAACAGAGATGAGGTCAGTCTTGCCTTTGGTGCCTTTAATGTAGCGGCTGACGCCGGTCAGCGTACCGCCAGTGCCGACACCAGCAATAAACACATCGACCTGGCCGTCAGTATCTTCCCAGATCTCCGGGCCGGTGGTTTTTTCATGAATTTCCGGGTTTGCCGGATTGCTGAATTGTTGCAGCAGCAAGTATTTTTCTGGATTGCTGGCAACAATTTCCTCCGCTTTTTGAATCGCACCTTTCATGCCTTTAGCACCTTCGGTCAGCACCAGATTTGCACCTAACGCTTTGAGCAGCTTGCGGCGTTCAATACTCATGGTTTCCGGCATGGTCAGAGTGAGTTTATAACCGCGAGCGGCAGCCACATACGCCAGTGCAATCCCGGTATTGCCGCTGGTTGGCTCCACCAACTCAACGCCCGGCTTCAGTACGCCGCGCTTTTCGGCATCCCAAATCATATTGGCACCGATACGGCACTTAACGCTGAAGCTGGGGTTTCGGGATTCCACCTTCGCCAGAATACGTCCGTTACCGATGCGATTCAGGCGAACCAGCGGTGTGTGACCGATAGTCAGCGAGTTATCTTCAAAAATCTTACTCATGGCCTGTCCTTAACTGTATGAAATTGGGATACAACAGGTAGCATACCCGCTCAGAGAATATGCGGAAGTAAGGATTTAGCATATCTATATGCAGAAGGGAAATAATGGCTCGCAAGATGGAATAAGGGGCGGCATAAGCCACCCCTGTTCCACACATAATGTTTACAAAATAATCGGTAAATTGTTACCGCCATAATGCATGTTTAGCGCGGTAGCAATCGACCCACATCGCCGTAGCGCCACAAACGGCCACCGGCATGATGAACAGGTTGAGTACCGGGATCATCGTGAACAAGCTGGTTAAAGCACCAAACTGCATATTAGTGATTTTGCGCGTGCGCAGGGCAGTGCGCATCTCTTTGAATGGCACTTTGTGGTTATCGAACGGATAGTCGCAGTACTGAATGGCTAACATCCAGGCGCTGAACAGGAACCACAGCACCGGTGCGACGGTTTGCCCAATGCCAGGGATGAAGTAAAGGATCAGCAATACAATCGCGCGCGGCAGATACCAGGCAAACTTTTGCCATTCACGTTTCATAATCCGCGGCACATCTTTCATGATGCCGAAAATACCGGTATCCGGTGGCGTAGCGCCAGTCAGTCTTGCTTCCAGTTGTTCAGCCAACAAACCGTTAAATGGTGCGGCAATCCAGTTGGCGATGGTGGAGAAAAAATAGCCAAAAACCAGTAGCACGGAGATAACCGCTACAGGCCACAGCAAATAGCTCAACCATTGCAGCCAGTCAGGTACGTGACTCATTAACGACGGGATCCAAACATCCAGCTGGCTAAAGAGCCACCAGAATGCGCCTCCCATCAACAAGATATTGATCAACAGCGGTAAGATGACAAAACGGCGAATCCCAGGTTGCGAGACGAGCTTCCAGCCTTGCGCAAAATAGTAAAAACCGCTGCGTGAGGCAGATGTGAATGTTGAAACCATAATCAGGATATGCTCCTTTTGACCAATCCCAGGAAAGTTCTGCGTATTTTACCGGGTATTTGCGCAATGGACAGTTAGGATATGTTCGAAAAACCAGCAAAAAGCACGATTTCATCTATCTTTGTGCTGTGAAAGTTAATAGTGCACTTGCACTTGAGGTAATCGACAAATACTCTTAGTGAGTAAATGTTTGCCGTGGTGGCAAGGTGTTAGAACAACAGAGAATATAATGATGCAGGATTTGCGTCTGATATTAATCATTGTTGGCGCGATCGCCATAATCGCTTTACTGGTACATGGTTTCTGGACCAGCCGTAAAGAACGATCTTCTATGTTTCGCGATCGGCCACTAAAACGAATGAAGTCAAAACGTGACGACGATTCTTATGACGAGGATGTCGAAGATGATGAGGGCGTTGGTGAGGTTCGTGTTCACCGCGTAAATCATGCCCCGGCTAACGCCCAGGAGCATGAGGCTGCTCGTCCGTCGCCGCAACACCAGTACCAACCGCCTTATGCGTCTGCGCAACCGCGTCAACCGGTTCAGCAGCCGCCTGAAGCGCAGGTACCGCCGCAACATGCTCCGCATTCAGCGCAGCCTGTTCAGCAACCGCAGCCAGTGCAACAACCGCAGCCAGTACAGCAGCCGGCTTACCCGCCGCAGCCTGAACAGCCGGTTGTTTCGCAGGTGCCTCCAGCTCCGCAGCCTACTTTCCAGACCGCGGAACCTGTAGCGGCACCACAGCCTGAACCTGTAGCTGAACCAGCGCCTGTGATGGATAAGCCGAAGCGCAAAGAAGCGGTGATCATCATGAACGTCGCGGCGCATCACGGTAGCGAGCTAAACGGTGAACTGCTTCTTAATAGCATTCAACAGGCGGGCTTTATCTTTGGCGATATGAATATTTATCATCGCCATCTTAGCCCGGATGGCAGCGGCCCTGCGTTATTCAGCCTGGCGAATATGGTGAAACCGGGAACCTTTGATCCTGAAATGAAGGATTTCACAACGCCGGGTGTCACTATCTTCATGCAGGTGCCGTCTTACGGTGATGAACTGCAAAACTTCAAGCTGATGCTGCAATCCGCGCAGCATATTGCCGATGAAGTAGGCGGCGTAGTGCTTGACGATCAGCGCCGTATGATGACTCCGCAGAAACTGCGCGAGTATCAGGACATCATCCGCGAAGTCAAAGACGCCAACGCCTGATACACTTAAGGCAAATTAACTTCTTTTCGAACCCCCGCTTGTCGGGGGTTTTTAGCATTGATGGTGCGATATGGAATCAATCGAACAACAACTGACAGAACTGCGAACGACGCTTCGCCACCATGAATATCTTTATCATGTGATGGATGCGCCGGAAATTCCCGACGCTGAATACGACAGGCTGATGCGCGAGTTACGTGAGCTGGAAGCCAAACATCCAGAGCTGATTACCCCTGATTCACCTACCCAACGTGTAGGTGCTGCGCCGCTGGCAGCCTTTAGCCAGATCCGTCATGAAGTACCAATGCTGTCGCTGGATAACGTATTTGATGAAGAGAGTTTTCTCGCCTTCAACAAACGCGTACAGGATCGTCTGAAAAGCAACGAAAAAGTGACCTGGTGCTGCGAGTTAAAGCTCGATGGGCTTGCCGTCAGCATTCTGTATGAGAATGGTGTACTGGTAAGCGCGGCAACCCGTGGCGATGGCACTACTGGGGAAGACATCACGTCTAACGTGCGTACCATTCGCGCCATTCCGCTGAAACTGCATGGTGAGAATATTCCAGCACGTCTGGAAGTGCGTGGTGAAGTGTTCCTGCCGCAGGCGGGCTTTGAGAAGATTAACGAAGAGGCGCGACGCACGGGCGGAAAAGTGTTTGCTAACCCACGTAATGCGGCGGCAGGTTCTCTGCGCCAGCTTGATCCGCGTATTACTGCGAAGCGACCGCTTACTTTCTTCTGCTATGGCGTTGGCGTACTGGAAGGTGGCGAGTTGCCGGATACTCATCTGGGCCGCTTAATGCAGTTTAAAGCGTGGGGATTACCAGTCAGCGATCGGGTAACGCTTTGCGAATCAGCAGAAGACGTGTTGGCGTTTTACCACAAAGTGGAAGAAGACCGCCCGACGCTGGGCTTTGATATTGACGGTGTAGTCATTAAGGTCAACTCGCTGGCGCAGCAGGAGCAACTTGGCTTTGTTTCCCGCGCCCCGCGCTGGGCTGTTGCGTTTAAATTCCCTGCGCAGGAACAAATGACTTTTGTGCGCGATGTAGAGTTTCAGGTTGGGCGTACAGGAGCGATTACGCCCGTTGCGCGTCTGGAACCTGTCCATGTTGCAGGCGTGCTGGTGAGCAACGCCACACTGCATAATGCCGACGAAATTGAACGTCTCGGTTTACGCATTGGCGATAAAGTGGTGATTCGCCGCGCAGGTGACGTGATCCCACAAGTGGTTAACGTCGTGCTTTCTGAACGCCCGGAAGATACCCGTGAGGTTGTATTCCCGACGCATTGCCCGGTATGTGGTTCTGACGTGGAACGTGTGGAAGGTGAAGCGGTTGCTCGCTGTACTGGTGGCCTGATTTGCGGTGCTCAACGTAAAGAATCGCTGAAACACTTTGTTTCCCGTCGTGCGATGGACGTTGATGGCATGGGTGACAAAATTATCGACCAGCTGGTTGAAAAAGAATACGTTCACACTCCGGCGGACCTGTTCAAACTCACCGCAGGCAAACTTACCGGACTGGAGCGAATGGGGCCGAAATCGGCACAAAATGTGGTTAACGCGCTGGAAAAAGCGAAAGAAACCACCTTTGCCCGCTTCCTCTATGCCCTTGGCATCCGTGAAGTCGGTGAGGCTACCGCAGCAGGTCTGGCGGCATATTTTGGCACGCTGGAAGCGCTGGAATCAGCCTCGATTGAAGAGCTGCAAAAAGTGCCAGACGTCGGGATCGTGGTGGCATCTCATGTTCACAACTTCTTTGCCGAAGAAAGTAACCGTAATGTCATCAGTGAACTGTTGTCTGAAGGCGTTCACTGGCCTGCGCCGGTGGTGATTAACGCGGAAGAGATCGACAGCCCGTTTGCCGGTAAAACCGTGGTGCTCACCGGTAGCTTAAGTCAGATGTCGCGTGATGACGCTAAAGTTCGCTTGATCGAACTGGGCGCGAAAGTGGCGGGCAGCGTGTCGAAGAAAACCGATCTGGTGATTGCCGGAGAAGCTGCAGGTTCTAAACTGGCGAAAGCGCAGGAACTGGGTATTGAAGTCATCTACGAAGCTGAAATGCTGCGTTTGCTGGGGAGCTGAGGTGGAGAAAGAGCAGCTGATTGAAATTGCCAATACGGTGATGCCGTTTGGCAAGTACAAAGGGCGTCGCTTAATCGACCTGCCGGAAGAGTATCTGCTGTGGTTTGCCCGCAAAGATGAGTTTCCGGCAGGCAAACTCGGTGAGTTAATGCAAATCACGTTGCTGATTAAAACCGAGGGGCTGGCGCAACTGGTCCAGCCCCTGAAACGTCCGCTTTAAACTTTTCCGGCGCTGCTTTCCTGCTGCGCCTGTAGTTGCTCGGTCTGGCGCTTATAACGACGCGCCAGCACCGCGCAGACCATCAGTTGGATCTGATGGAAAATCATCAACGGCAGTACCATCATACCGATCACCGATGTGGGGAACAGAATGTTCGCCATCGGAATACCATTCGCCAGACTCTTTTTCGAGCCACAGAAGACGATAGTGATTTCATCCGCCTTATTGAAACCCAGTCGACGCGCCATAAAGACGTTAATCACAATCACAATAGCCAGCAATACGCAGCTAACTACCACAATAAACAGCAGCGAACCCCAACCGACTTTGTGCCAGATGCCGTTAACGACGGCTTCGCTGAATGCCGTATAAACGACCAAAAGAATGGATGTCTGGTCGGTTTTTGCTATCCACTTTTTATTGCGTGCTACCCAGTTACCAATCCACGGGCGAGAAAGATGTCCCAGCACGAACGGCAGCAGTAGTTGCAACATAATCTTACCGACCTGTTCCAGACTGCCTTCTGCTCCGTGGATATTCATTACCAGACCGACCAGCAACGGCGAAAGGAAAATCCCCAGCAGGCTGGATGCCGACGCAGAACAAACCGCCGCCGCAACATTACCGCCCGCCATTGAAGTAAAGGCGATTGCAGACTGCACGGTAGCCGGGAGAATGCACAAATAGAGAAAACCGGAATAGAGCATCGGATCGACATTTACCGGTTTCCACCAGGCAAACAGTACGCCCAGAATCGGAAACAGTACGAAGGTGCTGCACATTACCCACAAATGCAATCGCCAGTGACTACCGCCAGCAATTATCGCCTCACGCGACAGCTTCGCACCGTGCATAAAGAACAACAGGGCAATAGCTGCCGTGGTCAGATTTTCAAAGAAGGGGACAAAACCGCCTCTGGCCGGAAAGAAAGAAGCCAGCAATACCACCGTGATCAGGGTTAAAGTGAAAGGATCGAGGATACGAAAAAGTTTCATAAAGACTCCAGATGACCGATGCTTTCATTGTGCGTTGTTCTGATTGATAAATAAAACTGAATTGCTTATCAATTTGTGCGTGGTAATGGGAAGTCAGGGGGAGCTTCGCCTGGTTGACAAATAGGGGCTGTTAACTGAGGAAACTATGTGACAGCCGAAAAAATCACAGGAGGTTATTACTACTGATGTACATAGCAGTTTTAGCGTGGTCAGCGCTGGTTTTAGAACGGGTATTTTATTGAATAAAGAATGTTACACGGAGTTCGCTGCGCTCAACTCGAACCTGCTGCAGGTTCGAATCTTTGAGTATCGCAGATAGCAAAAAGGCGCCTTTAGGGCGCCTTTTTACATTGGTGGGTCGTGCAGGATTCGAACCTGCGACCAATTGATTAAAAGTCAACTGCTCTACCAACTGAGCTAACGACCCGAAGTGGTGGGTGATGACGGGATCGAACCGCCGACCCCCTCCTTGTAAGGGAGGTGCTCTCCCAGCTGAGCTAATCACCCACTTCGGTACTTCACATTTTTACAAGAAATTTAGCTGGCGAGAAAGTGGTGGGTGATGACGGGATCGAACCGCCGACCCCCTCCTTGTAAGGGAGGTGCTCTCCCAGCTGAGCTAATCACCCACTTCTCAATTTCTTGCTACACGGCGGAGACTACATAAAGTAGTTGGTGGGTGATGACGGGATCGAACCGCCGACCCCCTCCTTGTAAGGGAGGTGCTCTCCCAGCTGAGCTAATCACCCCCGCTGTGTGGAGTCGCATTATAGGGAGAGTTGGAAATGAGTCAACGCATTTTCTAAAGAAATTGTTTGTTCGTCGTAAATTTAAGCAAGGTGATCGCAAAACAGACCGTATTGCGCAATTTGTCAACGAAAACAATAATGCGTAAGGTAGCAACCCGAACTACATTGAGGAATCAGGCGGGAGTGATAGAATATCGCCCACTCAATTTTTCCAGGATTTGCCGGTTGTCGGCATCTTTCTAAACGTAAGGCCATTTCATGAAAATCAAAACTCGCTTCGCGCCAAGCCCAACAGGCTATCTGCACGTTGGCGGCGCGCGTACTGCTCTTTACTCCTGGCTTTTTGCACGTAACCACGGCGGTGAGTTCGTGCTGCGTATTGAAGACACCGATCTTGAGCGTTCCACGCCGGAAGCTATCGAAGCCATTATGGATGGCATGAACTGGCTGAGTCTGGAGTGGGATGAAGGCCCGTACTTCCAGACCAAACGTTTCGATCGCTATAACGCGGTGATCGATCAGATGCTGGAAGAGGGTACTGCCTATAAATGCTACTGCTCTAAAGAGCGCCTCGAAGCGCTGCGTGAAGAGCAGATGGCAAAAGGCGAGAAGCCGCGTTATGACGGCCGTTGCCGCCACAGCCATGAACATCACGCTGATGATGAACCGTGCGTTGTACGTTTTGCTAACCCACAGGAAGGTTCCGTTGTTTTTGACGATCAGATCCGTGGTCCGATCGAGTTCAGCAACCAGGAGCTGGATGATCTGATTATCCGCCGTACCGATGGTTCTCCGACCTATAACTTCTGTGTGGTTGTCGACGACTGGGATATGGAAATTACTCACGTCATCCGTGGTGAAGACCATATCAACAACACGCCGCGCCAGATCAACATCCTGAAAGCACTGAAAGCGCCCGTACCGGTTTACGCGCACGTTTCTATGATCAACGGTGATGACGGTAAAAAATTGTCCAAACGTCACGGTGCAGTCAGCGTAATGCAGTACCGCGACGACGGCTATCTGCCAGAAGCACTGTTGAACTATCTGGTGCGTCTGGGCTGGTCTCACGGCGATCAGGAAATCTTCACCCGTGAAGAGATGATCAAGTACTTCACCCTGAATGCCGTCAGCAAATCTGCCAGTGCGTTCAACACTGACAAACTGCTGTGGTTGAACCATCACTATATTAACGCGCTGCCGCCGGAGTATGTGGCTACTCACTTACAGTGGCACATCGAGCAGGAAAATATTGATACCCGTAACGGTCCGCAGCTTGCTGAGCTGGTGAAACTGCTGGGCGAACGCTGCAAAACTCTCAAAGAGATGGCGCAAAGCTGCCGTTATTTCTACGAAGATTTTGCTGAGTTTGATGCCGATGCTGCGAAAAAACATCTGCGTCCGGTAGCGCGTCAGCCGCTGGAAGTAGTGCGCGATAAACTGTCTGCTATCACTGACTGGACGGCGGAAAATGTTCACCACGCAATTCAGGCAACGGCGGATGAGCTGGAAGTGGGCATGGGTAAAGTTGGTATGCCGCTGCGTGTCGCCGTTACCGGTGCGGGGCAGTCTCCGGCGCTGGACGTTACCGTTCACGCGATCGGTAAGACACGTAGCATTGAGCGTATCAACAAAGCGCTGGCCTTTATTGCTGAACGCGAAAATCAGCAGTAATTAGCGTATAAAAAGATAAACGGCAGGAGATAATATCCTGCCGTTTTTTTATTTATGCTGATTCGTCAATATCGAGACGGGCGAGGAAATTGCGAATTCCTTCACGTGACAAAAATTGCGCGACTTTTTCCTGCTCAATGTCAGTCATATTATCTAGCGCGTTGATAATTTGTCGATACGCCGGGGCGCGTGCTCCAGGAGCGTATTCAGCAATTCTCTCTTCAGCTTCCATCAACATTGGTGTGTTATGGAACGCAGGCGTGTTCTGAATAAACTCGCAAACCTGCGAATCGACCAGAATAAGTCTGGCACGACCTCCTTTCACGCCGGGAAATTTTTCCGTTCTCCAGCCTTTTTCTCTGATCCAACGGTTAACAGTTTGTTTAGCCACACCCAGGCATTCCGCCAGCTCTTCGGTGGTCATTTTATTACGTAATCTTTTCATATTATTTGCTGTCGCGAATCCCTAAGCGTTGTAATAATCCGATAATCCCTTCCCGCAGAAGCAAGGATGTAAACTGTTTTTGTTCAAGAGGCGTCATCTCTTTCGCCAGCGTCACCAGCAGCACTTCAAGAGGCGTATCGGCAGACAGTTCAGGTGCCTCTCTTTGATCGTCCGGACGTTCTGCATTACGAATATATTCACGAACTTGTTTATTGACGTGAATCAGCCGGGCCTTGCCACCCTGGACACCTGGTTTTGGTGATGTCGTCCAGCCTTGCTTGCGTACCCATTTATTAATGGTCTGGCGGCTATAACCGGTCAGCCTGGCAAGTTCATCTGGCGTCATCCTCTCCTTGAACATAACAATTCCCTGAATGATTGCGGGTCTATTAGTGGTTCATTTTATAACACCACTTTACAAGAAACCGTGACAGGAATAACTACTGAATGCGAGCGACTATCCAAAATAGTTCATTTGCCTGATTTTTCAGCGATTGAAACTACGCCTTGCAATTTGCCGTTGACACATTCGGGCGGAATTCATATGATGCCGCCCGTCAACTCGACAAGCTTTACGTGATGGGGCTATAGCTCAGCTGGGAGAGCGCCTGCTTTGCACGCAGGAGGTCTGCGGTTCGATCCCGCATAGCTCCACCAAATTTTGCACCCAGCAAATTTGGTACGTAAACGACTCGTGGGGCTATAGCTCAGCTGGGAGAGCGCTTGCATGGCATGCAAGAGGTCAGCGGTTCGATCCCGCTTAGCTCCACCAAATTTCAAACCCTCGCTGCGAAGCGGGGGTTTTTTGTCTCTGCTTTTTGCCGCTTTTGTAATACAGTCTACCTTCCAGGTTAGTGTTGCCTGTTGGAAACATCATTGGATGAAATATCGGCAACAGGTCGGTCCCTGTTTGCTTCGCGATGCGAATAAACATATTATTTGTGTGCCTTAAAACCCCGATCAGTGAGAGTAGTGTACTCATGTTTGTGGAGCATAACCTGATAAAAAATATCAAGATATTTGCACTAGCGTTTACGCTCACCGTGGTACTTATTCAGCTATCCCGTTTTATCTCGCCACTTGCTGTTATCCATTCCAGCTATATTTTCCTGGCGTGGATGCCACTGTGCGTAATGCTGTCAATCTTGTTTATCTTTGGCTGGCGCGGTGTCGTTCCTGTTTTATGCGGGATGTTTTGCACCAATCTGTGGAACTTTCATCTCTCTTTTTTACAGACCGCGGTCATGCTCGGCAGCCAGACGTTTGTCGTGTTGTGTGCCTGCGCAATATTACGCTGGCAGCTGGGGACGCGTTGGCGTTATGGATTGACCAGCCGATATGTCTGGCAACGTCTGTTCTGGCTTGGTTTGGTGACACCGATCGGCATCAAATGCAGCATGTATCTTGTGGGGAGCTTCTTTGATTTCCCGCTAAAGATATCTACCTTTTTCGGCGATGCGGATGCCATTTTCACGGTCGTTGATTTGCTAAGCCTTTTCACCGCAGTGCTGATTTACAACATGCTTTTTTACTATCTCACCCGCATGATTGTAAGTCCCCACTTTGCACAGATATTGTGGCGTAGGGATATCGCTCCGTCGTTGAGCAAAGAGAAACGCGCATTTACCTTAAGCTGGCTGGCAGCTCTTAGCGTGCTGCTACTTCTGATGTGCACACCGTATGAAAATGACTTTATTGCCGGTTATCTGGTACCTGTTTTCTTTATCATCTTTACCCTCGGTGTCGGTAAGCTTCGCTATCCGTTTTTAAATCTCACTTGGGCTGTTTCAACGCTTTGCCTTCTGAATTACAACCAGAACTTTTTGCAAGGGGTACTAACCGAATATTCGCTGGCATTTATTCTCGCAGTGCTGATTTCCTTTAGCGTTTGCCTGCTCTATATGGTACGCATTTATTATCGTAGCGAATGGCTTAACCGTCGCTGGCATTTGCAGGCACTGACCGATCCGTTAACGCTATTACCCAACTTTCGCGCACTGGAGCAATCGCAGGAGCAAGAGGCTGGTAAGAGTTTTTGCTGTCTGCGCATTGATAATCTTGAGTTTATGAGTCGCCATTACGGGTTAATGATGCGCGTTCATTGTATTCGCTCAATTTACCGTACATTGCTGCCGTTGATGCAGGAAAACGAAAAGTTGTATCAATTGCCGGGGAGCGAATTGCTGTTGGTACTGACCGGGCCGGAAACGGAAGGGCGGTTACAGCATATGGTTAACATTCTCAACAGTCGGCAAATCCACTGGAACAATACCGGGCTGGATATGGGCTATGGTGCTGCCTGGGGACGTTTTGACGGTAATCAGGATACTCTGCAGCCAATGCTGGGGCAGTTAAGCTGGCTGGCGGAGCAATCCTGCGCACATCATCATGTGCTGGCGCTGGACAGCAGAGAGGAGATGGTTTCCGGGCAGACCACTAAACAGGTGCTATTGCTGAATACCATTCGCACGGCGTTAGATCAGGGTGATTTGCTTCTCTACGCCCAGCCAATTCGCAACAAAGAGGGTGAAGGTTATGATGAGATCCTCGCGCGACTGAAGTATGACGGCGGCATTATGACCCCGGATAAGTTTCTGCCCCTTATTGCTCAGTTTAACCTTAGCGCGCGATTCGATTTACAGGTGCTGGAATCCCTGCTGAAGTGGCTGGCAACCCACCCTTGCGACAAGAAAGGCCCGCGCTTTTCAGTCAATTTAATGCCGCTCACTCTGCTGCAAAAGAATATCGCCGGGCGAATTATTCGTCTGTTTAAACGTTACCGTGTCTCCCCGGAGGCTGTGATTATTGAGATCACCGAGGAGCAGGCGTTTTCTAACGCAGAAAGCAGTATGTACAATATCGAACAACTGCATAAGTTTGGCTTCCGTATTGCGATTGATGACTTTGGCACAGGCTATGCCAACTACGAACGGTTAAAACGTTTGCAGGCTGATATCATCAAGATTGATGGCGTCTTCGTTAAGGATATCGTCACTAATACACTGGATGCGATGATAGTGAGATCAATTACCGATCTGGCGAAAGCGAAGTCATTGAGTGTGGTCGCGGAGTTTGTCGAGACGCAACAGCAGCAGGCGCTATTGCATAAGCTCGGGGTGCAATATCTGCAAGGGTATTTAATTGGTCGCCCGCAACCATTAGTTGATTAACAGGCGTAAAAATGCCGGGGAATTATCCCCGGCATTTGAGGTTGATGACAAACGGACAATTGCCTGATGCGCTGCGCTTATCAGGCCTACATGGAAACACAATCTATTGAATTTGCGTTGTTTTGTAGGCTGGGTAGGGCGTTCACGCCACATCCGGCATAAACAGAGCACACGTTGTCAACAAACTGAAGCCGGGGAATTATCCCCGGCTTTTTTAATGGATTCGCTTACAGTACCAGTGCTGCGATTGACGCAGACAGCACACTCACCAGCGTAGAGCCGTAAACCAGTTTCAGACCGAAGCGAGAAACCACGTTACCTTGCTCTTCGTTCAGGCCTTTAACGGCACCTGCGATAATCCCGATAGAAGAGAAGTTAGCGAAGGATACCAGGAACACAGAGAGGATACCTTCAGCACGCGGAGAGAGCGTGGACGCAATTTTCTGCAGATCCATCATCGCAACGAACTCGTTGGAAACCAGTTTGGTCGCCATGATGCTGCCTACTTGCAGTGCTTCACTGGAAGGAACACCCATCACCCATGCAATCGGATAGAATATGTAGCCCAGAATGCCCTGGAAGGAGATGCTGTAGCCAAACCAGCCAGTCACGGTAGCAAACAGAGCGTTCAGTGCAGCGATCAGGGCGATAAAGCCGATCAGCATTGCGGCAACGATAATGGCCACTTTGAAGCCTGCCAGAATGTATTCGCCCAGCATTTCGAAGAAGCTCTGGCCTTCGTGCAGGTCGGACATCTGAATGTTTTCTTCGCTGGCATCAACACGGTAAGGGTTGATCAGCGACAGCACGATAAAGGTGCTGAACATGTTCAGTACCAGCGCAGCAACTACGTATTTCGGTTCCAGCATCGTCATGTATGCACCAACGATGGACATAGAAACGGTGGACATCGCCGTGGCTGCCATGGTGTACATACGATTACGGGAGATTTTGCCGAGGATATCTTTATAGGCGATAAAGTTCTCGGACTGACCCAGAATCAGGGAGCTGACGGCGTTAAAGGATTCCAGTTTGCCCATGCCGTTGACTTTGGAGAGCAGGAAACCAATTGCACGGATAATCACCGGCAATACGCGAATGTGCTGGAGAATACCGATCAGCGCAGAGATAAAGACGATTGGGCATAGCACTTTCAGGAAGAAGAATGCCAGGCCTTGATCATTCATGCTACCAAAGACGAAGTTAGTCCCTTCGTTGGCAAATCCGAGCAGTTTTTCGAACATTTCGGAGAAGCCTTTCACGAAGCCCAGACCAACGTCGGAGTTCAGGAAGAACCACGCCAGTAACACTTCGATAACAAGCAGTTGAATAACATAACGGATACGAATTTTTTTGCGGTCGCTGCTTACCAGCAGTGCGAGAATCGCAACAACGGCAAGTGCCAGTACAAAATGAAGGACGCGGTCCATATTTGCTCCAAATATGAGGCAGGTTAAATTTCCGTGCACATTCTATGTAACATGGGTAAGGAAAACGAGATCTGACACACACTATAATGACGTCCTGTGACAAGCTTCAAAAATAGTGACCTGTCATACATATTTGCTATGTTGTGTATGGAAGCTGAAAGTTATGTAAATGTGCTAACATTAAACATAATCATAACATTCAAATCATCAATCTTTTCGTAGTCATAATCCTGGTCTATCAGAGAAATCACCACAATCCATTTAAATGAATTTGATAATCATTCTCGTTTGACATAGCATGAAACATAGCAAAGGCTATGTTTTAGAGGCACAAGATGACGAACTATCGCGTTGAGAGTAGCAGCGGTCGGGCAGCGCGCAAGATGAGGCTCGCATTAATGGGACCTGCGTTCATTGCGGCGATTGGTTATATCGATCCCGGTAACTTTGCGACCAATATTCAGGCGGGCGCCAGCTTCGGCTATCAACTGCTGTGGGTGGTCGTCTGGGCCAACCTGATGGCAATGCTGATTCAGATTCTCTCGGCCAAACTCGGGATTGCCACTGGTAAAAATTTGGCGGAGCAAATTCGCGATCACTATCCACGTCCGGTAGTCTGGTTCTATTGGGTCCAGGCGGAAATTATTGCGATGGCGACCGATCTGGCGGAATTTATTGGTGCGGCGATCGGTTTCAAACTCATTCTTGGTGTTTCTTTATTGCAGGGGGCGGTGCTGACAGGTATCGCCACTTTCCTGATTTTAATGCTGCAACGTCGCGGGCAAAAACCGCTGGAGAAAGTGATTGGTGGGCTTCTGTTGTTTGTCGCGGCGGCCTACATTGTTGAGCTGATTTTCTCCCAACCGAATCTGGTGCAGTTGAGCAAAGGTATGGCGATACCGAGTTTACCGACCTCGGAAGCGGTCTTCCTGGCGGCTGGCGTGTTAGGGGCGACGATTATGCCGCATGTGATTTATCTTCACTCTTCGCTTACCCAGCATCTACACGGTGGTTCACGCCAACAACGTTACTCTGCGACTAAATGGGATGTGGCGATTGCCATGACCATCGCTGGCTTTGTCAATCTGGCAATGATGGCAACGGCTGCCGCAGCGTTTCATTTTTCTGGTCATACTGGTGTTGCCGATCTTGATGAGGCTTACCTTACGCTGCAACCGCTGTTAAGCAATGCTGCGGCAACGGTTTTTGGTTTAAGTCTGGTGGCGGCGGGGCTTTCGTCAACGGTAGTGGGGACGTTGGCAGGGCAGGTGGTGATGCAGGGGTTCATTCGCTTTCATATTCCGCTGTGGGTACGCCGTACGGTAACCATGCTGCCGTCATTTATTGTCATTCTGATGGGATTGGATCCGACACGGATTTTGGTTATGAGTCAGGTGCTGCTCAGTTTTGGTATTGCTCTGGCGCTGGTGCCGCTGCTGATTTTCACCAGTGACAGCAAGTTGATGGGCGATCTGGTGAATAGCAAATGGGTTAAACAAATCGGCTGGATGATTGTGGTGCTGGTGGTAACGCTGAATATCTGGTTGTTGGTGGGAACGGCATTGGGGCTGTAGTTGAATGAGCGTCGCATCAGGCACCACTGGCGGATGCGGCGTAAACGCCTTATCCGCCCTACGCGTTAAATGAAGTGGGTTTGTAGGCCTGATAAGACGCGCAAGCGTCGCATCAGGCATTGTGCTTCATTAGCGAATGTGTTTAATGACGATGCCCATGTCCACGGCCTTTTCCGCGATGATCATCACGGTCACGCCAGCCTTCGCGATAGCCACGCTCATACGCTTTACGCTTATCCCAGCCACGGTGATAGCCATTATCATGACGCCACCAGCGGTTTTTACGCCATTCATAATTACGGTGCCAGTAGTCACGATCGCGCCAGTGACCACCGTCCCAGTAGTTACCATAATTATCGCGATCGCCAATTTGTAATTTAATTGATGGCAGCAAGGTAATTTCACCTGCGTTTGCTGCAAGCGGGATAAATGCCATCAGGGCGGCCGCCAGAAACAGTGACCTGAACATTGTTATTCTCCTTCACGATCGAAGCCGTCAGCGGCCTGTTAACGCAATATTACGGGGAGGTAAAGCCCCGTTTCATCGCCATAACTCTTAAATCATAAGGGAGAGCATTTTTTGCTAAAGGTTATCGTGGGGTGGCTGTTGTTTTGGACGATTCACCATCATCATCGGTTTACCTGCCAGTAATAACCATGCCGGAAGCATGACGATACACAATAGCGGTAACAATGTGGAATCAGGTACAACGACCGCCGCCATAAACAAACTTAGCCAGCCATCGCGCGTTACCACCAGTACGAGGCCGAGAATCGCGCAGGAGACGGTAATGGCCGCTGGAACGGCGGGAACGTGCGCATGCAGCATCAACCCTAACGCTACGCCGACAAATACCGCCGGGAAGATTCGCCCGCCGCGAAACCCGCTGGCGGCGGCAATGACCAGGGCGGCGAGTTTGATTACCGCCAGCAAAAAGTAATCGCTGGTGCTGAAAGCCTGATTTGTCACCATTTGCTGCATCTCGTCCAGCCCTTTAAATAGCGAAACAGGCCCACCAATAACACCCAGAATACCGAGAATAAAGCCGCCAACCCCCAGCATGAGGACCGGATTTTTAATCTGATGCATCATCGCGTGCACCCGTGGGAAACACCACACTGCAACCATACCTGCCGCAATGGCGATCGCCGTCACAATTGCACCACTGATGATGTCTGCTAACTGCATCTGTCCGTAACGAGCAATGGGCAGCGAAAAATGAGGATGGAAAAACAATCCGGTGGTTAGCGCACCAGCCGCCGCTGCCATTAACGGCGCAAAGAGACGATCCCAAAGTGGAACGTCGTGGCTGCCATTTAAGGTTTGCGAAAATATCAACGCCGCCGCAACAGGTGTGCCAAACAGTGCGCCGATGGTGCCCGCAGAGGCTAAAATAGTCCACTCCATCCGGTTCACTCGTGGTAACAGACGCGCGCCAATCGCCACCGCGAGGGCGATATTGACGGTCATAATGGGATGTTCCGGCCCAAGACTGACGCCGCCAGCAAGACCGAGAATTAATGCTACGATCAGTCCTGGTAGCGCAGAGGGAGGGACTGGCGCGCCTATCAGCGCTTCACAGGCAGGATCCGGCCCGGCATGACCCCGGCTGAAACGGATGACTAGCCCAACAGCAGCCCCTGTCAGCGTTAAAATTCCGATGATCCAGAGCGGTGAATCCTGGGCTATCCCCAGACTTCCCGGCAGTCGTTGCCAGAGCAGATTCTGTAATACCGAGGCGATTTTCATTACCACCATCAGAATAAGACTGGACGCAATCCCAATTGCCAGAGCGGGGAGCGATAATAACAACATGGTTCTGGCTCGCGGATGGAGCATGTTCTATTCCTTTATGCGGGTTCAGATATTTAGTTTGCCCAGCTTGCACAAAGACATCGCTGCAATTGATGCTGAAACGATAAAGTAAATGTGTGACCCAGATCGATATTTACAGGGAGCCTGCCTTTTCGGCGTTGTTGTTATGCCCCCACGTATTTACAGTGTGAGAAAGAAGTATTTTGACTTTAGCGGAGCAGTTGAAGAATGACAAAGTATGCATTAGTCGGTGATGTGGGCGGTACTAACGCACGTCTTGCTCTGTGTGATATTGCCAGTGGTGAAATCTCGCAGGCTAAAACCTATTCAGGGCTTGATTATCCCAGCCTGGAAGCGGTCATTCGCGTTTATCTTGAAGAGAATAAAGTCGAGGTGAAAGATGGCTGCATCGCCATTGCTTGCCCAATTACTGGTGACTGGGTGGCAATGACCAACCACACCTGGGCGTTTTCGATTGCCGAAATGAAAAAGAATCTCGGTTTTAGCCACCTGGAGATTATTAACGATTTTACGGCGGTTTCGATGGCGATCCCGATGCTGAAAAAAGAGCATCTGATCCAGTTTGGCGGCGCAGAACCAGTTGAAGGTAAACCTGTCGCGGTGTACGGTGCCGGGACAGGGCTTGGGGTCGCACATCTGGTCCATGTCGATAAACGCTGGGTAAGCCTGCCTGGTGAAGGCGGTCACGTTGATTTTGCGCCAAACAGTGAAGAAGAAGCCATTATCCTTGAAATACTGCGCGCGGAAATTGGCCATGTCTCGGCTGAACGCGTGCTCTCTGGCCCTGGACTGGTGAATTTGTATCGCGCGATTGTGAAAGCGGACAACCGCCTGCCGGAAAATCTCAAGCCAAAAGATATTACCGAACGCGCGTTGGCTGACAGCTGCACCGATTGCCGCCGCGCGTTGTCACTGTTTTGCGTCATTATGGGGCGTTTTGGCGGCAATCTGGCGCTCAATCTCGGAACATTTGGCGGCGTCTATATTGCGGGCGGTATCGTTCCGCGTTTCCTTGAGTTCTTCAAAGCCTCCGGTTTCCGTGCCGCTTTTGAAGACAAAGGGCGCTTTAAAGATTATGTTCATGATATTCCGGTCTATTTAATTGTGCACGATAACCCTGGGCTTCTCGGTTCCGGTGCACATTTACGCCAGACCTTAGGCCACATTCTGTAAATCCTTCCTGTCATATCGGGAGGTGACTCTCCCGATAATCTTTTAAATCAATCAGTTAATTCAATTTTTCTTTGTGTCTCTTCACAAGGCCGACCTGCGTCACACTTCCGCACTACGGGATTAATTCTCCAGTAAATGCATTATTTGTCTGGTAACGGCAATTTGTTTTGCACGTTCATAATTTCATTCGTCAACTATAAACAAACGAGGAAATAACGATGAGTAAGAAACTGATTGCCTTATGTGCCTGCCCAATGGGCCTGGCTCACACCTTTATGGCCGCCCAGGCGCTGGAAGAAGCGGCAGTGGAAGCCGGCTATGAAGTGAAAATTGAAACCCAGGGCGCGGACGGCATCCAGAACCGCCTGACGGCGCAGGATATCGCCGAAGCGACCATCATCATTCATTCCGTGGCAGTAACACCAGAAGATAACGAGCGTTTCGAATCACGCGACGTTTATGAAATCACTTTGCAGGACGCAATTAAAAACGCTGCGGGCATCATCAAAGAAATCGAAGAGATGATTGCCGCTGAACAACAGTAATATTCGACAGGGATAATTGTTATGGCCATTAAAAAACGCAGTGCAACCGTTGTGCCTGGCGCATCCGGTGCGGCAGCGGCAGTTAAGAATCCGCAGGCCTCTAAAACCAGCTTCTGGGGTGAACTCCCGCAGCATGTGATGTCAGGGATTTCACGCATGGTGCCGACCTTAATTATGGGCGGTGTGATCCTCGCTTTCAGCCAGCTGATTGCTTATAGCTGGCTTAAAATTCCCGCAGACATCGGCATTATGGATGCTCTTAATAGCGGGAAATTTTCCGGTTTCGACCTCTCCTTACTGAAATTTGCCTGGCTGTCGCAGTCCTTTGGCGGCGTGCTGTTTGGCTTTGCCATTCCGATGTTTGCCGCTTTTGTGGCGAATTCTATTGGCGGCAAACTGGCGTTCCCGGCTGGGTTTATCGGCGGGTTGATGTCTACCCAGCCCACGCAACTGCTGAACTTCGATCCCAGCACTATGCAGTGGGCGACCTCTTCACCAGTTCCGTCTACCTTCATTGGTGCGCTGATTATTTCTATCGTCGCGGGTTACCTCGTGAAATGGATGAACCAGAAAATCCAGTTACCGGATTTCCTGTTAGCGTTCAAAACCACATTTTTGCTACCGATTCTTTCCGCCATTTTTGTCATGCTGGCGATGTACTACGTGATCACGCCGTTTGGTGGCTGGATCAACGGCGGGATCCGTACCGTGCTGACCGCTGCTGGTGAGAAGGGTGCGCTGATGTACGCAATGGGCATTGCTGCGGCGACCGCAATCGACTTGGGTGGTCCAATCAACAAAGCAGCTGGTTTCGTCGCCTTCAGCTTTACCACCGACCATGTATTACCAGTCACCGCGCGTTCTATCGCTATTGTTATTCCGCCGATTGGTCTGGGTCTGGCGACCATTATCGATCGTCGCTTAACTGGCAAACGCCTGTTTAACGCCCAGCTTTATCCGCAGGGTAAAACCGCGATGTTCCTGGCGTTTATGGGGATCAGTGAAGGTGCGATTCCGTTTGCGCTGGAAAGCCCCATCACCGCTATTCCGTCCTATATGGTTGGCGCGATTGTCGGTTCCACTGCTGCTGTCTGGCTGGGCGCAGTGCAATGGTTCCCGGAATCCGCTATCTGGGCGTGGCCGCTGGTCACTAATCTGGGCGTCTATATGGCGGGGATCGCGCTGGGAGCAATCATTACTGCGCTGATGGTGGTGTTCCTGCGTCTGATGATGTTCCGCAAAGGCAAATTGTTAATCGATAGCCTGTAAGAAGGAAAAATCCAGATGACATTACTCGCTTCGCTGCGCGACTGGCTTAAGGCGCAACAACTGGATGCGGTGCTCCTTTCCTCACGGCAGAACAAACAGCCGCATCTGGGGATCTCCACCGGATCAGGTTATGTGGTGATTAGCCGTGAAAGTGCGCACATTCTGGTGGATTCGCGCTATTACGTTGAGGTGGAAGCCCGTGCGCAAGGCTACCAGCTGCATTTGCTTGACGCGATGCACACGCTTGCCACCATCGTCAGGCAAATCATTGCCGATGAGCAGTTGCAAACGCTCGGTTTTGAAGGCCAACAGGTGAGTTGGGAAACCGCGCACCACTGGCAGTCTGAACTCAATGCGAAACTGGTAAGCGCCACGCCGGATGTGCTGCGGCAAATCAAAACGCCAGAGGAGGTGGAGAAAATCCGCCTCGCCTGTGGGATTGCCGATCGCGGAGCAGAGCATATTCGCCGCTTTATTCAGGCAGGTATGAGCGAATGCGAGATAGCCGCTGAACTGGAGTGGTTTATGCGCCAGCAGGGCGCAGAAAAAGCCTCTTTTGACACCATTGTCGCCAGCGGCTGGCGTGGGGCGCTGCCGCACGGTAAAGCCAGCGACAAGATTGTTGCAGCAGGCGAGTTTGTCACTCTCGATTTCGGTGCGCTGTATCAGGGGTACTGCTCTGATATGACGCGCACCTTGCTGGTGAATGGCGAAGGGGTGAGCGCCGAATCTCACCCGCTGTTTAACGTCTACCAGATTGTCCTGCAGGCACAGCTAGCGGCAATCTCCGCGATTCGCCCCGGCGTGCGCTGCCAACAGGTTGACGATGCCGCGCGCCGGGTGATTACAGAAGCCGGTTATGGCGACTATTTCGGTCATAACACCGGTCATGCTATCGGCATTGAAGTACACGAAGATCCGCGTTTTTCACCGCGGGACACCACGACGCTACAGCCAGGCATGCTACTGACCGTGGAGCCGGGGATTTATTTGCCAGGGCAAGGGGGCGTGCGCATCGAAGATGTCGTGCTGGTCACCCCGCAAGGCGCAGAAGTGCTCTACGCCATGCCGAAAACAGTGTTGCTCACGGGAGAGGCATAATGGATTTATCGCTATTAAAAGCATTGAGCGAGGCAGATGCGATCGCCTCCTCGGAACAGGAAGTGCGGCAGATCCTGCTGGATGAAGCGGATCGCCTGCAAAAAGAAGTGCGATTTGACGGCCTGGGATCGGTGCTGATCCGCCTCAATGAATCGACAGGTCCGAAGGTGATGATCTGTGCGCATATGGACGAAGTGGGATTTATGGTGCGCAGCATCTCCCGCGAAGGGGCGATTGATGTGCTGCCAGTTGGCAATGTGCGCATGACTGCCCGTCAGTTGCAGCCGGTGCGCATCACCACCCGTGAAGAGTGCAAAATTCCCGGCCTGCTTGATGGCGAGCGGCAGGGGAATGACGTTAGCGCCATGCGCGTGGATATTGGCGCGCGCTCGTATGACGAAGTGATGCAGGCGGGAATTCGTCCAGGCGATCGCGTCACGTTTGATACTACTTTTCAGGTTCTCCCTCACCAGCGGGTGATGGGGAAAGCCTTTGATGATCGCCTCGGTTGCTACCTGCTGGTGACTTTGCTGCGCGAGCTGCACGACGCTGAACTGCCTGCGGAAGTGTGGCTGGTGGCAAGTTCCAGCGAAGAAGTGGGCTTACGCGGCGGGCAAACCGCCACGCGTGCGGTGTCGCCGGATGTCGCCATTGTGCTTGATACCGCCTGCTGGGCGAAAAACTTTGATTATGGCGCAGCTAACCATCGCCAGATTGGTCACGGACCGATGCTGGTGTTAAGCGATAAGTCACTGATTGCGCCGCCAAAACTTACCGCCTGGATCGAAACTGTGGCGGCAGAAATTGGCGTGCCGTTACAGGTGGATATGTTCAGTAACGGCGGCACGGACGGTGGAGCGGTGCACTTAACCGGTACTGGCATACCCACAGTGGTGATGGGGCCAGCAACCCGCCATGGACATTGCGCCGCATCGATTGCCGACTGCCGCGACATTTTGCAGATGCAGCAGCTTTTATCTGCCCTTATTCAACGTCTTACCCGTGAGACGGTTGTTCAATTGACGGATTTCAGATGATCTCCTGATTAACCCGGAGCGGTTATGTTAACGATTCAATTTCTCTGTCCTTTGCCAAACGGTCTGCATGCTCGTCCGGCGTGGGAACTTAAAGAGCAGTGCAGCCACTGGCAAAGCGAAATCACCTTCATCAACCATCGCCAGAACGCGAAGGCGGATGCCAAAAGTTCGCTGGCGCTGATTGGCACCGGCACATTATTTAATGACAGTTGCAGCCTGAACATTAGCGGCAGCGATGAAGAGCAGGCGCGGCGCGTGCTGGAAGAGTACATCCAGGTGCGCTTTATCGACAGCGACAGCGTCCAGCCGACGCAGGCAGAACTGACGGCGCACCCGCTGCCGCGTTCATTAAGCCGCCTGAACCCTGATTTACTGTACGGCAATGTGCTGGCAAGCGGCGTCGGCGTGGGTACGCTGACCCTGTTACAGAGCAACAGCCTCGACAGTTATCGGGCAATCCCGGCCAGTGCGCAAGACTCCACCTGGCTGGAACACAGCCTGGCAACGCTTGCCGAGCAACTGAACCAGCAGTTGCGCGAGCGTGACGGCGAAAGCAAAACCATCCTCAGCGCCCATTTGTCGCTGATTCAGGATGATGAATTTGCAGGGAATATCCGTCGCCTGATGGCAGAACAGCATCAGGGGCTGGGAGCGGCGATCATCAGCAATATGGAGCAGGTTTGCGCCAAACTTTCTGCCTCTGCCAGCGATTATCTGCGCGAGCGGGTCAGCGACATTCGTGATATCAGCGAACAGTTGCTGCATATTACTTGGCCGGAACTGAAGCCGCGTAATAATCTGGTGCTCGAAAAACCGACCATTCTGGTGGCCGAGGATTTAACCCCTAGCCAGTTTTTGAGCCTCGATTTAAAAAATCTTGCAGGCATGATTCTGGAGAAAACTGGGCGCACCTCGCATACTCTGATTCTGGCCCGCGCCTCGGCGATCCCGGTTTTGAGCGGCCTGCCGCTGGATGCCATTGCCCGTTATGCCGAACAACCGGCGGTGCTTGATGCACAATGTGGCGTGCTGGCGGTAAATCCTGATGACGCGGTGAGCGGTTATTATCAGGTTGCGCAGACGCTGGCGGATAAACGTCAGCAGCAACAGGCGCAGGCCGCCGCGCAGCTGGCCTATTCTCGTGATAACAAGCGTATTGATATTGCGGCGAATATTGGCACTGCTCTGGAAGCACCAGGCGCGTTTGCTAACGGCGCGGAAGGCGTCGGGTTGTTTCGTACCGAAATGCTCTATATGGATCGTGACAGCGCGCCGGACGAACAGGAGCAATTTGAAGCCTACCAGCAGGTATTACTGGCGGCGGGCGACAAACCGATTATCTTTCGCACGATGGACATCGGCGGTGATAAAAGCATTCCTTACCTCAACATTCCCCAGGAAGAGAACCCGTTCCTCGGCTATCGCGCGGTACGTATTTATCCGGAATTTGCTGGCCTGTTCCGCACTCAACTGCGGGCGATTTTGCGCGCGGCCAGTTTCGGCAACGCCCAGTTGATGATCCCGATGGTCCACAGCCTTGATCAGATCTTATGGGTGAAAGGTGAGATCCAGAAAGCGATCGTTGATCTTAAGCGCGATGGCCTGCGTCATGCAGAAACGATCCCGTTGGGGATCATGGTTGAGGTGCCGTCGGTATGTTACATCATCGATCACTTCTGCGATGAGGTCGATTTCTTCAGCATGGGCTCTAACGATATGACCCAGTATTTGTATGCGGTCGATCGTAATAACCCGCGGGTATCGCCGCTATATAATCCGATCTCGCCATCGTTTCTGCGCATGTTGCAGCAGATAGTTACCACTGCGCATCAGCGGGGCAAATGGGTAGGTATTTGCGGTGAACTGGGTGGTGAAAGCCGTTATCTGCCGCTTCTGCTTGGGCTGGGCCTGGATGAGCTAAGCATGAGTAGCCCACGCATTCCGGCGGTGAAAAGCCAGCTTCGTCAACTGGATAGCGAGGCGTGTCGGGAACTGGCGCGTCAGGCATGTGAATGCCGCAGCGCGCAGGAAATTGAAGCGTTACTCACCGCGTTTACGCCGGAAGAAGACGTTCGCCCACTGCTGGCGCTGGAGAATATCTTCGTTGATCAGGACTTTAGCAATAAAGAGCAGGCGATTCAGTTCCTGTGCGGTAACCTCGGCGTTAACGGGCGTACTGAGCATCCGTTCGAGCTGGAAGAAGATGTCTGGCAGCGGGAAGAGATTGTTACTACTGGCGTTGGTTTTGGCGTGGCGATCCCGCACACCAAATCGCAGTGGATCCGCCATTCCAGTATCAGCATTGCCCGACTGGTGAAACCGGTTGACTGGCAGTCAGAAATGGGCGAAGTCGAACTGGTGATCATGCTGACGCTGGGCGCTAACGAAGGGATGAATCATGTGAAAGTCTTCTCGCAGCTGGCGCGTAAACTGGTGAATAAAAACTTCCGCCAGTCGCTTTTCGCCGCAAGTGATGCGCAAAGCATCCTGACGCTGCTGGAAACGGAAATAACCTTCTAAACTTAGCCCTGAAAACGGGCGCTGTACTCTCCCGGCGTCAGGCCAAACTGACGCCGGAAGACGCGACAAAAATAGTCGCTATCCGGAAAGCCGCAACGCTGCGCCACTTCATGAATCGACAGATGATATTTCTGCAAAATCATCCTCGCTTTTGCCATTCGTACCCAGCGAACATACTCGATAAAACGCATCGTCCCATGCTGCGCAAACAGTTTTGACAGATGATTGGGCGTGATATTAAAAAATTGCGCCACGCTCTCGCGAGTGAGCGGCTGAGCGTAGTTATCCTGAACCCAGTTACAAATGCTGTGGTAGAGAAAATCGCTGCGCGGTTGCGAATTACCCGGTGGCATGTTGACCACGTTGCGGCAAAGATGCAGCAAACTTAACACCAACGGTTGAATGATACTCTGCTCCAGTGGCGAACGGCTAAGATGGGTGAGGGCGGTAAGCATCGCTTCACCTTCGCCGCGTTGCAGGCTGGGAAGCTGGATCTGGCGAGCAGGATGCAGTAACGACGTGGTGCGGCTATCGTAAAACGATAACCCCAGCCAGGTCGGCGCAAACACCAGGCTTAACAGCATTACCGGTTTGTGGTTGACCGGTAAATTAGCCGCGCGCGCCGGAATAAACAGCATTTCTCCTTCCACCATACGCTGCTGCTTTGCTTCCAGCAGATTGCCATATTCGCCGCGTAGCACAATATCCAGTCGGGGAAAATCAATACACAAACTGCCTACCGGCAGCGAGGCGGGCTGGCAGGCAAACCAGACGCGCCCAAGCAGTTGCGGGTTAAGCACCAGGCCGCTGAACAGATCGGCGAAAAATTGTTGATCGGCGGGCAAGCCTGCTGCTTTCATGAAAGTTCCCGATTACAGATGCATTAACTGGCGGAATTCTTTAACTTTGCTGCGGCTGACTGGCACTTCAAAATCCAGATCTTTCAGCCGCAGAATATAGGTATTATTAAACCATGGTTCTATCTCGCGGATTTTGTTCAGGTTGACGCAAAACGAGCGATGGCAGCGGAAAAAGTGCGACGACGGCAGTTTGCTGCAAAACTCGGTGATGTTCATTGGCATCACATAAGATTCACGCCGCGTATAGACAAAGGTCATTTTCTCGTGCGCTTCGGCGTAGTAGATATCATTGACCGGCGTCACGATGAGGCGTTCATCCTTCACCAGATTAATGGTGTCATTCTCACGCGTTAACGGCACGGCAGGCGTGCTGCTGGTTTGCTGTTGCTGCCAGGCGGCTTCCAGCTTTTGCAGCATCCCGGTAATCCGTGACTCCTGATACGGTTTGAGAATGTAGTCAAACGCCTCCAGTTCAAACGCTTCCACCGCATGTTCTTTCCACGCGGTGATAAACACAATAAACGGCTTATGGGCGAACTGGCTGATGTTTTGTGCCAGCAGCACGCCATCCAGCGACGGAATATTGATATCCAGAAAAATAGCGTCGACGCGGTTATGCTGCAAAAACTTCAACACGTCCAGACCGTCGTCAAAGGTGCCGACAATCTCCATCTGGCTGTGCTCTTTAATAAGCCAGCTAAGTTCCTGTTGTGCCAGGAATTCGTCTTCAACAATGATGACTTTCACAATATCACTCCGGCTCAAAGCAATAACGTAGCCTGTGAGGCGACAGGGGTGCGTTGGTTAGGAATGTAAAACGCAATTTCCGTTCCTGGTTCCAGGCGGCGGATATGCAGCCCCTCGCCATATAACAACTTCACGCGATGATGCACATTCAGCAGGCCGATTTTATTGCCCGGCATTTCATTCGCTTCGACCCGCTCAATCACCTTTGGATCGATGCCATGCCCGGTATCTCTTACCGCAATACGGACCCGATTACCGCACTCCGCAACGCTAATGGTGACAACACCTTTTCCCTTGCAGGGCTGAATACCGTGGACAATGGCGTTCTCCACCAACGGCTGGATCAGCAGGCTGGGAATGCAGCAATTCACCTCTTCATCAATATCATAGATAACCGTCAACTTGTCGCCAAAGCGGGCCTGCTCAATGGCGATATAGTCTTTAATTTGGTACAGCTCTTTTTTGATATCAATTTGCTCATCGTCTTTTAATTCAATGTTATAGCGCAGATAGCGCGACAAATTAAAGATTAGCTGGCGAGCAGTATCCGGATTCAGACGAATCGACGATGAAATAGCGTTCAGAGCGTTAAACAGAAAATGGGGATTAATTTTGCTTTGCAGGGCGCGAAGCTCTGCCTTATTTGCCATTTCCCGTAGCTGCTCGGCGCGAGAAACCTCCAGTTGGGTAGAGATGATTTGCGACAGACCGACCGCCATCTCCTGTAATGATGACGTAATCTGGTGCGCGTGGCAGTAGTAAATTTTCAGCGTTCCGGTCACAACGCCTTTCTCCCACAATGGGATCACCAGCATGGAATGAATCTCTGGTGTACGGTGGGCTTCATCATTGTTTTTAATAATGATTTTCCCATAATTCATCGCCTGGCGGGTAGTCGGGCTAATGAAGTCATCGCCATTCTGATAGTTGTGTTCGCCCACGCCGACATACGCCAGCACATGATCGGTATTGGTGATTGCCACCGCGTCAGCGTGAATGTCATCGCGGATAATTTCGCAGACCTTGCGTAATGACTCGCTATTGACATGGCGAAACAGAGGCAGCGTTTTGTTGGCGATATCCAGCGCCAGCTTGGCCTGGCGCGCGGCGCTGGCTTCTTTTTCTCCCTCAACGCTTTGTACCAGCAGCACAATAAAGCCGATACAGACACTGCCGAGGATCATCGGGATACCGATTTTGGAGACGATATCCAGCCCCAGCTCAGTGGTCGGCGCCCAGACAATCACCAGAATCATGGTCAACGTTTCACAGAGCATGCCGCCGAGAATACCGACGCGCCAACGCTGCGCTTTGGGGATTTTCAGGTTGATCCAACCAGAGATGCATCCCGCCAGAATACTGGTGATAAAGCAGGGGATAGCCGTCACGCCGCCGATATCAATTAAATAACGATGAATACCCGCGATTACCCCGGTAATGATGCCCACCCATGGGCCAAACAGAATCCCGCCCGACATCACCGCAATAATACGCACGTTAACCAGCGAACCTTCCACCGGTACGCCGGACCAGGTGCTGAACAAGGCGAACATCGAGAAAATGGCGGTAACAGCGAGCAGCTCTTTCGCTGAGTGCGCCGACTTGTGCAACAGCTCGCGAAACAGGCGGATACGGATGAGGAAAAACAGGCAGATAAGCATTAGCGCTGCCCGATCGAAGACCGCCAGCAGCATGTTGAATATTTCGTGCACGGGTAACTCTGAATAAGGTTTAAACCTCTATGATAGGTAACCTGAAGGCTGATGACCAGTGCGCTACTTTTGAGGAAAAACCACAAATTTAAAAGGGGATTGAAAGCTAAATGGTGTACTGGCAATACATCTCTTGTCAGTATCAAGCTAATTGGTAAATTTATTGAAATTATATTGTTAATGTAATGGGTGATAATTTTCTTGTTGGCGAATCTGACTTTCTTGTTTTTAAGTTTTTGTTCCTCTTTTTTCGCATTAATAAAAATTTTCCAAAACGCTGGACAGACAGAAATTAATCAGGCTATTTTCAAAACAGCCACCATCGTGGCAGCGTCGCTCGGACGGTCCGGGCGCTAACGTTAATCTGAGGAAATTATGGCTGACACTCGCCCTGAACGTCGCTTTACGCGCATTGATCGTCTCCCGCCCTACGTTTTTAACATTACCGCTGAACTGAAGATGGCTGCGCGTCGGCGCGGCGAAGATATTATCGATTTCAGTATGGGCAACCCGGACGGCGCGACCCCGCCGCATATTGTCGAAAAATTATGTACTGTGGCGCAGCGACCGGACACACACGGTTACTCCACCTCACGCGGTATTCCTCGGTTACGTCGCGCGATTTCCCGCTGGTATCAGGAACGTTACGACGTTGAAATCGACCCGGAATCAGAAGCCATCGTCACCATCGGTTCGAAAGAGGGGCTGGCGCACCTGATGCTGGCGACGCTGGATCACGGTGACACCGTGCTGGTGCCGAATCCAAGCTACCCCATTCATATTTACGGCGCGGTGATTGCTGGTGCTCAGGTACGTTCAGTGCCGCTAGTGGAAGGTGTTGATTTCTTCAATGAACTGGAACGCGCTATTCGTGAAAGTTATCCGAAACCGAAGATGATGATCCTTGGCTTCCCGTCAAACCCAACCGCGCAATGTGTGGAACTGGAGTTTTTCGAAAAAGTAGTGGCGCTGGCGAAACGCTACGATGTGTTGGTGGTCCATGACCTGGCCTATGCGGATATCGTCTACGATGGCTGGAAAGCGCCGTCAATCATGCAGGTGCCGGGCGCACGTGACGTAGCGGTCGAGTTCTTTACGCTGTCGAAAAGCTACAATATGGCGGGCTGGCGAATTGGTTTTATGGTCGGCAATAAAACGCTGGTCAGCGCGTTGGCACGTATTAAAAGCTATCACGATTACGGTACCTTTACACCGTTGCAGGTGGCGGCGATTGCGGCGCTGGAGGGCGATCAACAGTGCGTGCGCGACATTGCCGAACAGTACAAACGCCGCCGCGATGTGCTGGTAAAAGGGCTGCATGAAGCGGGCTGGATGGTTGAAATGCCGAAAGCCTCGATGTATGTCTGGGCGAAAATCCCGGAACCGTATGCGGCAATGGGCTCGCTGGAATTTGCCAAGAAGCTGCTTAACGAAGCGAAGGTTTGTGTCTCACCCGGCATCGGCTTTGGCGACTACGGCGACACGCATGTCCGCTTTGCGCTGATTGAAAACCGCGACCGTATTCGTCAGGCGATTCGTGGGATTAAAGCGATGTTCCGCGCTGACGGCTTACTGCCCGTCAGCAGCAAACATATTCACGAAAACGCGGAATAAACACCATCGCCAGAAATGCAAACAGGAGCCTGATGGCTCCTGTTTTTCGTTTCGCAGTTAACTTTTAGATCATCAGGGCAAAAGTACCGGCCCAAACGATGACCATAAAAGAAATGCCCATAAAGAAATATTTCACTTTACATCTCTCCGCGTAATTACTGTTACGCCTGAATGACTTCATTACACCTGTTACAGTGAGCTGACACCCGCGGGCATCACCTCAGAATTCTGAGCATATTGGCTCGAGACGGCGCTAATGTACGCCTAAAACTAAATCGAAACAAGTGGCATTTTCTTATTTACTTTTAGTAACTTACGAGTGTCGCATATCGGCGACAGATTGATTTCTGGAAGTAATAATTCACGATTCAGCGAAGGGAAAAATCTTAAGAAAAAAGCCATAAAAACCATGATGTTATTATGGCTTATCTGAGGAGGGAAAAAGCCTGGGTTATTTGTTAAACGTATAACGAGGCTTCACCCACCGGACGCGTTTTGAAGCGGCGATGGATCCAGAGATACTGCTCTGGTGCGCGCATAATCTCTTTCTCAATAATTTTATTCATATAGGCGGCGGCCTGAATTTCATCAGCCGGATAGCCTTCCATTTCTGGCGTAATAAACAGACGGTAACCGCTATAATCGGTTTTTCGTACCATCGTCACAGTTAGCATAGCTGCGCCAGAGAGGCGAGAGAGAACGTAGGTGCCATTGGTTGTAGCAACATTTTCTACCGCAAAGAACGGCGCGAAGGAGCTACCTTTACGACCATAATCCTGGTCAGGTGCAAACCATACGGCTTCACCTTTTTTCAGCGCACTGACAATGCCGCGCAGATTATTTCTACCGATCATCGCTTTATTGGAACGCATGCGACCACGGGTCTGTACCCATTCCATCAGTTGATTATTATGCGGACGGTAAGTTGCCATCATCGGTTGGCAAAGCCCCATTACGCGGCCACCCAACTCCAGCGACATAAAGTGCACACCGACAACCATCACGCCGCGATTTTGCATTTGCGCGCGTTGCAGGTTATCCAGCCCTTCAACATCAAACCATTTACGCACGCGACGATCTGGCCAGAACCACGCCATTCCAGTTTCTACCAACGCCATTCCGAGCGAGCGAAAGTTGTCAGTAATCATCTTCTCGCGCTCTTCGTAGGAAAGCTGCGGGAAGCAAAGCTCAAGGTTTTTGCAGGCGATGGATTCGCGACGTTTCAAGAACGGTCTGGCCATTGTGCCGATACGCGTGCCAAGGAAGCACAGAACAGGGTAAGGAAGTTGTACCCAAAGCCAGAGTACGCCAAGACCAAACCACGTCAGCCAGTAGCGAGGATGCAGGAACTCGCGGGAAAATTTGCATTGTGGAAACATAGTTACCTTCTGTAGATACGAATTGTTGTATCGCAGAAGATTCCATGTCTACAGCGGTACACTCAATTGATTGGGCCATCATGTACGACAATGGTTCCTGTAAAGAGTGTAAAGACTAGTCAGGACATAACCACGAGGAGCATGAATACGGTATTTCTATTTTATCACCAGCTGATTATTTTCAGCTACTGATTATTTATCACTCAAGTGAATATTTTTCAGTGATTTATAGTTATGTTGATAATATATTGTTTTTATTGATGTTTTGCTGAAATTGCCAGTGGTTAAGAATTGTCTTACTATTGGAGTAATTGAAGTAACACGTTTTTTAGCACGGCAGGAGGTTGAGCTATGATTTATTTATGGATGTTTCTCGCCCTGTGTATCGTCTGCGTTAGCGGATATATCGGTCAGGTATTAAATGTAGTTTCTGCTGTCTCTTCATTTTTCGGTATGGTCATCCTTGCCGCACTCATTTATTACTCCACGATGTGGTTAACCAGTGGCAATGAGTTGGTCACGGGAATATTTATGTTTCTTGCACCAGCCTGCGGATTGATGATTCGCTTTATGGTGGGGTATGGAAGGCGGTAATCAAGACGTTAACATGGTGTCCCCTGCAGACATCTACTTGACACTGCAGAGGATTGATTGGAATGGTGTTTTTTAGATGTGAGAAATATTTTACCCGCTATTTTACCCATCGGCGCGGCTTAAGAGCTTATTTTTGAATTCACAATGGTCACGATATAACCATCTTGCTCGCCCGTGGATAACTTTGGCTTTTGGCAGGTCGCCGGACTTAATACGGTCATAGATGAAGGTTTTACCGAAGCCAGTATCAGCCATGATGAATTTCAAATCAACCAGTGAATCAGGCTGTAGTTCATGTTGCATGAGTGCTATCTCCGAATAGGGAATCGAACCTGCAAATCAGGCAATAAAAAAACCGCATTGATGCGGCGATGGTAGGTCTGGATATCTTGAGAAATGAACAGGCCTCATTGGGTTTGAGGCTGTGTGATTCCATGGTTAGTCCTTGCGTAGTTCGCTAATTCTTCTGTAAGTCTCTGGTGCTTTGTTTCCGTGTATCTTCATTTCAGACTTCAACAGAGCAACGAGGGAATCCCATTCGTTGAGGATGCCTTTGAATGCCGGAACGCGCTTTGCAACCTTGTCGAATGAATCTCTGATTTCTGGAATCTGCTCAACAAGTGCAACGCATCGTCGGAAATCGGCTGCGTCATGTGGAGCGCCGAAGTGATGACCATAGATATTCTTTTTCAGTCCACATGCGATTGAGGCAAGAGTTGCGCTACTGATGCCGACATCGCCAGTCGATTGCCATTTCAAAATCTTCATAGCCAAATCTGACATTTCTTGTCTCCATAAAACAAAACCCGCCGTAGCGAGTTCAGATAAAAGAAATCCCCTCGAGTGCGAGGATTATTATTCATTGCCGATATTCACCTTTATAGCGAACACCTTTACCGGTTTATCGCCAAAGTGTGGATGTGTGATTGTCTTCACTTCATATCCGTCATACGGAACATCAATTCTGCGACTGGAATCGTCGCGCTTCGGATATCCCTTTGTGATAATCAGGCGGTCATACTCCCGGAACATGATTCGCTTATTCCAGTAGTCATTACACAGGCGATACTCTTCCGTTTTCTCCCCGCGAATCATGGCATCGAAGTATTCACCTTTGACGGCAAGTTGCAGGTTAGCCACGACCTTCCTCCTTTGGCTTGTGAATTTGTATTGTCATGCCGCTTTGAGTGGTGACTACAATGGCAGAACCAGGCTGAAGACTGTTGAGATTGAATGCTTCGTAAAACGAATCCAAGGCCAGTGCTTTTTTATTCTTTCGGTTCCACCAACGCCATCCCTTGCTACAGGCCACGTTGACAATCCACTGCCCACTCCTGTAAGCCATATAAAACCAGATGAGCAAAACCTGAAGGAAGGCCATCCAGTCAATAATCGTATATTTTGCAAAGGAGTCCATCATTTCACCTCCTGCGGCGGTTCTGGTAGCGGCATCCAGTGGGTTACATTGCGGCTCTGCGTTTCGAAGAACTCCTCACCATTGCGGACGACATCAAAAAACTCACCGTCTCGATATTGCGCATAAAGAACGAATGCACCATCACATAAAATAATTACGTGCTGACCATCATCAGGCATTCGCTGACTACAGCTTATCCAACCATCCGGAGTTACCGGAGAGCTGCCCGACAGCTCGTGCAACTTGTAAGTTTGGCTTACAGGTTCGGCTTCCAGTTCTGCTATGCGCTTTTTTGCTGCTTCCAGCTCAACACGCAGCCTCCCAACCGTTAGCGCAATATCCTCGTTCTCCTGGTCGCGGCGTTTTATGTATTGCTGGCTTTTATCCAGTTCATACAGCAACGTTTCTGCGTAAATATAAAGTTCCTGTTTTTCACGATCCGCAGGATCGCTGTAATGCTCCTGCATGTATTGAAATTCTTCACGCAGTGCCTGATAGTCAATCTTGCTCACTGGTCGCCTCCTTTGCGCCACATCGCATTCAGATGTTTGTTTTGATTCACTGATGGAAACGAGTTTCGCTTAAGTAATTCCTCTCTCGATGGCATTGGCTTTACGCGTTGGCGAATAATCATTTCTGCTGGAAGAATGCCGGGATTGTATGCAAGTCCTCTCATGATTTACTCTCCACGAACTGGTCAATAGCCATGCTAAGTGACATACCTAAAGTTTCGATATGCTGCTGAATATCCTGTAGCGTCTGCGCCTGAGATAACAGGATTTCACGGTTGCATAACTCTTTGACCAGATGCTCAAACTTGCTGTAATAACCGATACGGCTTAGTGTTTCTTTCCCTGCATTCTCACCTTCTTTGATAATTCCTCTTTCATTAAGAATCAGGTCGTGTTTTGTTCCAGTAATAACGTATTTACCGAGGTCGATGTTTAGCTTCATTGTTAATTACTCCATGTTAATTTATTTGTATGCCTGCTCTTTTTTCATCGAGTTTTTTTAGCTTGTATCGCATAGCCCTTACTGAATAAATTGAGCGGCAGGTTGCAATTGCTATTTCTTCTGCGGAGAACTTACCGAAAAGTGATACTTCGGCTCTTGTCCATCGTCTTCCACGAAGTCGGCTAACAATGTCAGCGCCAATCCTTGTTGCTTTCGCCATTACTGCTTTTTCAGTCCTTTCCAGTTTTTCAGCGATAACTTCAACTGGCATTGTCGCCGCTACTTCGCGCAAGAAATCGACTTCCCATTTCTCCCATGGAGTCTTTTTCATAGGCGATACCGTTATTTGATAAGAAGTGAAGGTTTCCCAACTTTGAGTTGAGCGCCGGGGATATTTATTCCTGCTTTTAGTTGGTGTTTGATTGCCAGTTTGTCGGCTTTAATTGTCGTTTCAAACTCAACGTATTCTTGAGGAAGGGCGCTTGAGTCGATGATTTCTACAGTTTCTGACGGTTTGCGGATTGTTACCTGGTGGATACCTGCTCGAATCTTTTTCTTGCCAACCATTTCAAGCGATGACGCTATATACGCCATAATGCTGTCAATCTTATTTTGAATTACTGCGGCTCGTTCATTCAGTGACTTTGCCTCGTCCTTGAGGCGTTCAGCATAACCAGATTCATTTTTAATAATGGCGAGAAGTTGCTCTATTTTATCGGTAAATTCTCCTTCCATGCCTTCTATTGTGTCAGCAATCATCTCTGGCTCTAAATCTGAATCCATCAATTTTGCGTATTCATTGGCTATTTCATATAGTTTGCTCACTGGCAACCTCCAGTTTCGCTTTGCATTCTATGTAAATGGCTTGTACGTTCTGCTGCAATTTCATTCCAGATGTCAGGCGATATGCTTCTGCAAAATATCGCTTCAAATCATCCATGTTTTCAGCCTGGGCCATTTCATCACAAAGAAGTTGTGCTTTATCCGTTATTTCCTGCTGGCGTTTCCGTTCATCTTCGTGGATATCTTCCTCTGATTTCTGCGGCATAACTGGTTCCTGATGCATACCTTCATCTTCGTTAAGCAGGTGAATGGCATTATCCAGTCGCTGGGCTTTAGGCCAGTATTTGCTGGCGCGTTTAACTATTGTTTTACGCGCCATCTCTTCCCAGAATGTTTTCCACGGTCCATTCTTTGCCTTGCTCGTTGCTTCCACTGCTTTAATTTCTGCCAGACTCATTTCTTCAGTCAGGTAGTCACCATCTGCTGTTTTAACCGTGCAATAACCACCAACAATAGAGCCTCGCTCACCAAATGCGTTGTATTTGTGGGTTGGTGCTGAATCAAGGCCATTTGATTCATAGGTGTCGTTTGAGTACACCAGTTTGCATTGCCCCCACTTAATTGAACCTGTCGATTGCGCAAGGTGAAGTAATCCCATATAGCTGATATCAAGGCAAACCATGCCGTCGCGCGGAACTAGATAAGCAAGTTTGCTGGCCGGGTTTAAGGTGATGCCGATCGCCGCAACATTGATGATGGCGTTCTGTGCGCTGGTTGGGTTTGCCAGTGCTGTTTTAGCCAGGTAATCGTTTTTCTGGAAATACTGAATTGCAAACTGGCTTTCCTTAGCCCATGTCACCGTCTGTTCAGTCAATGCTCCGCAGAATAACTGCTCCTGCTGTTTAACGAATTCAACGATATTGCTCATGCTGCTTCTCCATAAATGTGTCTGCGTTTGAATATTGCGAAGGCATATTCAGCCTTAACTCTTTCGGTTATTGCATCCCAGAACCATTCAGCGGCTTTTTCCTGATAGTTACAGTCATCATCTTCCAGCCAGTCGATAGCGTCCTTAGTGTGTTCATCTGGTTTATATGAGCGAAGCATTTCGCTTATTGGGTCGCAACGTTTGCAGAGGCGATCAACTTCACTGTTGATTCGTTCGTAATCTTCATCAGTAAAACTTGCGATTATTTGCGATATTTCACGCTTATCATTCAGAGTCAGAATCATCATCTTTCTCCTGTTCTTTGTGCTGATTGAGCATTTTGTTCATCTGACGAATGAATTCTTCGTCTGACCAGTTATCTGTAAAACTCATTTCCTGCGATACCATGGAAGGTTGATAGCTGATTTCATCGCTTTATTTGCTTCAAGCCACATTTTGGAATCACCAATAAATCTGGCTATTACTGCTTTGTTTTGTGCAGCACGAAGCATCTGGTGATTAATGGCTATTTCATTGCGCATAACGCCTCCAGTTGTTTCTTTGCTGCTCTGATTAATTGTTTAACTCGGCGTGATAATTCAGATTCGTGCGGGTAGAAAGCGGACATGACGCCGCTACCCGCGAGCTGAAAGTGCATCATGGGTAACTCCTTATATTTGATTGCATAACGAAAATGCCTCTCGTGAAGCATTATTGGTATGCGGTAAAGCCGCGCTCAGGCGGCTACTCTATTTCTTCTTCGAATGATTTTATTAGTCGGTCAATAACATCATCTGTTTCAATATCATTTCCGTCCGATTGCTTTAATACGTCTATTGATTCTGCTGCGGTAAATTCCATCGCTGTGAGAAACTCGACAATTGCACACTCAACGACATATCGTTCTTCATCTGTACGACATGAGATAAAAGAGCATTTAATTGCTGTTATTACTTTTTGTTTAAGCTCTGCAGGATAATCAGTTTTTATCATCGTTCACTCCGTCAAAAAAATTGCCCTCACATTGGAGGGCAAAGAAGATTTCCAATAATCAGAACAAGTCGGCTCCTGTTTAGTTACGAGCGACATTGCTCCGTGTATGCACTCGTTGGAATGAATACACAGTGCAGTGTTTATTCTGTTGTTTATGCCAAAAATAAAGGCCACCATCAGGCAGCCTTGTTATTCTGTTTACCAAGTTCTCTGGCAATCATTGCCGTCGTTCGTATTGCCCATTTATCGACATATTTCCCATCCTCCATTACAGGAAACATTTCTTCAGGCTTAACCATGCATTCCGATTGCAGCTTGCATCCATTGCATCGCTTGAATTGTCCACACCATTGATTTTTATCAATAGTCGTAGTCATACGGATAGTCCTGGTATTGTTCCATCACATCCTGCGGATGCTCTTCGAACTCTTCAAATTCTTCTTCCATATATCACCTCAAATAAGTGGTTTGCTGCCTAATTTCATTTTCTGGCGACCAACACAAGTCACACCCATTTCGCTGCGTGGCTTGCGGTAGTAAATACGGTTCTGTTTACGCTCGACTTCATCTGCCTTCTTGCAGAGAAGGCTGCCAAGTGATGCTGCTTTGTCTGCTCTGACGCAACCAGAGAGCTTTAGCGCAATCTTCCGCGCCAGTCGCTGTTCATTCATTGCCTGTTCACGTTGAGCCTGTCTGCGTGCTCTGCGGCGATTTCTGGCGTTATCGTCAGCCAGATATGTAATGACTACTGTCATGTTGACCTCCGATGATTGACTTTAGCGGTGACGTGACGGGGGGAGGGAGGTTAACTCCCTGATGCTGTCGCGCTGCTGCACTTCACATCACCCCAAAGCCAACTACTCTTTGGTTCCCGCATTTCGGCGGGACAATCCCATCAATGTTAAAGAGCCTGCCAATCTGTTCCGTTTGGCTACCAGCGTCCTGCTGATGGCTTAAATTTAAGATTTCTTTAATTAATGGTCAAGGGTGTTTTGAAGAAAACTTAAATTTTATTGTGGGACTTAAGTTTTGCTTTGATTTTTAAAGGAAAGAAAAAAGGGGCGAATGCCCCTTATGGAAGGTTTGCTATTTTTGCATCGACAACTACACCGATGATTTTGCAGTTCCCGTTGATCTCAATCATCGGATATTGTGGGTTAAGTGGTTTTAGAAACTTTCTGCCTGCATCAATAACTAACTTCTTGAAAGTTGCCTCGTTTTCTCCTTCGAGCTTTGCCACTACAAGCTTCCCGTTACGAGGTTCTACTTCAGGATCGACGAGTATTATCATTCCTTCGGGGATGCTGAGACCGGCTGGAGCCGTCATCGAATCACCCTTTACGTCCAGCCAAAACGAATCTTCTGAACAATCTACGGTTGTATCGTACCAGTTATCTATTGCACGCTTATGATATGGCTCTACAGCTTCCATCCAACATCCTGCGCTTACCCAACTAATTAGAGGATACGAACCTCTTGGATCATGCCTGCTGTGATAGGCAATGTTTGAAAGACTATCTTCTCCTTTCAACAAGTAATCAGGGGAGCACTGCAAAGCCTTGGCTAAGGCCAATAGGTTTTCGCCATTGGGCTCAGTTTCAGAACGCTCCCATTGGGAAATAGCAACATTAGACACGCCAACCATCTTGCCAAGGGCAGCCTGCCTAATTTTGAGTTCTTTTCTGCGAGCGCGAATACGCTCACCCATCAGTTGTGTATTCATAGTTAAGACATCTTAAATAAACTTGACTTAAGATTCCTTTGATAGATAATTTAAGTGTTCTTTAATTTCGGAGCGAGTCTATGTACAAGAAAGATGTTATCGACCACTTCGGAACCCAGCGTGCGGTAGCTAAAGCGTTAGGCATTAGCGATGCAGCAGTCTCTCAGTGGAAGGAAGTCATCCCAGAGAAAGACGCCTATCGACTGGAAGTCGTTACAGCTGGCGCCCTGAAGTATCAAGAAAGTGCTTATCGCAAAGCGGCATAAGCAAATTGCTCTTTAACAGTCATGGTCCTCATTCCCGCCGAAATGCGGGAATACAACGCGCATCAGTTGGTGCGTATAACTTCTTATTTGTTAAGGAAATACTTACATATGCAACTTACAAGTACTCGCAAGAAAGCGAATGCAATTACAAGCAACATCCTAAATCGAATTGCTGTACGTGGTCAGCGAAAGGTTGCCGACGCGTTAGGGATTAATGAATCGCAAATTTCGCGATGGAAAGACAGCTTTATCCCAAAGATGGCCATGCTTCTGGCTGTGCTGGAGTGGGGTGTTGAAGACGAGGAATTGGCGGAACTGGCAAAGAAAGTAGCCAAGGTGCTGACAAAAGAAAAGCCTCAAGACTGCTGCAACAGTTTTGAGGCCTGATGTAGAAAGACTGGATCAATCCACAGGAGTAATTATGACAAAACGTCGT
>NZ_VATT01000026.1:0-24505 GCF_005781225.1 Escherichia sp. E4736
GAGATAGCGGGTCAAGATCATTGATTTTATAATCAACATAGGTGGACATGTTTTTGTTGAAATAATATGTTGCGCCAACGTCGGCGTATTTAACCAGATCTTTATCGCCATCAGTACCGACTAAATCGTTGCCTTTAGACATCAGGAAGGAGACAGCCGGACGCAGGCCAAAATCAAACTGATACTGGGCAGTAACTTCAAAGTTCTGGGTTTTGTTGGCAATCGTATTTGCTGAATTGCCGTAAGGCGTCATGTTACGGGTTTCAGAGTACATGGTTGCAAGGTAGATATTGTTAGCATCGTATTTTGCCCCTGCCGTCCATGCGTCAGCCTTATCGCCTTTTGCAGTAGAGAATTCAGCCTGTTGGTTGGTACGATCAGAACTGGTATACGCAGCACCAATGCTCACCCCCATACCTAAGTCGTAGGTAGAGGAGATACCGAAACCGTCGCCATTGGCATTCTTAATATTACGACTGCCGCCGTTTGCCGTACCTTCTTGCTCATGACTAACCTGGTTTTCGTTCGCTCCCTGATACTGCACAGCAAAGTTCAGGCCATCAACCAGACCGAAGAAATCGGTGTTACGGTAGGTAGCGACGCCGTTTGCACGACCGGTCATATAGTTATCGGCTTTGGTATAAGAGTCGCCACCGAATTCAGGCAGCATATCTGTCCAGCCTTCGATGTCGTACATCACACCATAATTACGGCCATAGTCAAATGAACCGAAGTCACCAAATTTCAGACCGGCAAATGCCAGACGAGTCCAGGAGTCGCCTTTATCATTTTCAGAGCCATTAGCCTGAACGTTATATTCCCATTGACCATAACCGACCAGTTGATCGGTAATTTGAGTTTCGCCTTTAAAACCAAAACGTACATAAGTTTGATCGCCATCACTATTCGCATTATCAGAAAAATAATGCAGGCCATCGACTTTGCCGTACAGGTCTAATTTATTGCCGTCTTTATTATAAATTTCTGCTGCATGTGCAGCACCTGCGGCGAGCAGGGCAGGGATTAAGAGCGCCAGTACTTTGCTTTTCATTGAATAAATCCTTTAGTTATTTTATTTGCCTTAATTTCCCCTGTTTGGGGAATGAAAACATCCTAAAGGAGAAGTTCAGTTAGCAGATAAATATCATTTGTTACGCCTTAAGTAAAACCTTAATCAAATAATTCTTTGGAAATAGTAATAAGTTTGATGAATGTGTTTTTGGGGAATCATGCAAAATAAAAATTATACATTTAATAAAGCATGGGTTATTCTGCGCGGGTTATATGCCTTTATTGTCACAGATTTTATTTTCGGTTGGGCCATTGCATTACTAATGTTTTTCCAACGAATAAAAAGACAAGCCCGAACTTTCGTTCGGGCTTTTTTTTGAATTGGATAATAGTTATCCAGAAAGGTTACTCGGTGCTATTTTTTTCCACCTTTCCGGCCATTTGTGCCAGGAAGTCATAACGTTTTTGCAAATCAGCGGCGGCATCTTTCCATAACTGTTCGGCCACTTCCGGCTGTTGCGTGTTCAGACGGCGGAAACGTTGCTCATGAAGAAGCGTTTCTTCCAGAGCTTCTGAAGGCGGGCGGGAATCCAGCGCCAGCGGCAGTTTACCTTCATCGGTTCGACGCGGGTCAAAGCGATACAGCGGCCAGAAGCCAGTTGCGGTGAGTTGACGCATCTGGTCGTGACTTAATGCCAGGTCATAACCGTGCTCTTCACATGGGCTGTAAGCAATAATCAGCGATGGCCCCGGATACGCTTCTGCTTCCTGTATCGCTTTCACCGTCTGGTTGAGTTGTGCGCCAAGAGAAATCTGCGCGACATAAACATGACCGTACATCATCATGCTAACACCAAGATCTTTGCGTGCTTTGCGTTTGCCATGTTCACCAAACTTAGTTACCGCGCCAAGCGGGGTGGCTTTCGATGCCTGACCACCGGTATTGGAATAGCATTGCGTATCCAGCACCAGGATGTTGACGTTTTCCGTCAGACTCAACACATGATCCAGACCGCCAAAGCCGATGTCGTAAGCCCAGCCGTCACCACCAATCAGCCAGATTGATTTCTCCACCAGTGCATCTGCGTCACGCAGCAGTTCATGCGCTTCAGCCACATCTTTGAGTTGCTGGCGCAGAGCAGCGACTTGTTCGCGACGAACGTCTGGCGTGGCGTCTGATTTCAACGCAGTCAGTAACTCAGCAGGGATTTTATCAGCAAATTGATCCAGCAGACGCAGCACGCGGACACGGTGTTGATCGACTGTCAGGCGGAAACCAAGGCCGAATTCGGCATTATCTTCAAATAGCGAGTTCGCCCATGCCGGTCCACGACCGTTGGCATCAGTGATATATGGCGTGGAGGGCAGGTTGCCGCCATAAATTGAAGAACAACCAGTAGCGTTGGCAATCAACATCCGATCGCCATAGAGCTGAGTGAGCAATTTGATATACGGCGTCTCACCACAACCGGAGCAAGCGCCAGAATATTCAAACAGCGGAGTGATCAACTGCGAAGTACGAATATCAATACGTTCCAGTTTGCTGCGGTCGATTTCTGGTAAATTCAGGAAGAAGTCGTAATTGATTTTCTCTTCTTCCACATGTTCCAGACGCGACATCATATTGATGGCTTTGATCTCTGGATTTTGTCGGTCTTTCGCCGGGCAAACTTCTACGCACAGGTTACAACCGGTGCAGTCTTCCGGTGCGACCTGCAACACATATTTCTGCCCGCGCATATCACGAGATTTCACATCCAGTGAATGCAGGCTGGTCGGAGCGTTTTCCATCGCTTCGGGCGGTACGACTTTCGCGCGAATGGCGGAGTGTGGGCAAGCCGCGACGCAGTGGTTACATTGAGTACAGAGTTCCTCTTTCCAGATAGGGATCTCTTCGGCAATGTTGCGTTTTTCCCAGCGAGTAGTGCCCATCGGCCAGGTGCCGTCTGGCGGCAGCGCCGAAACGGGGAGGGCGTCGCCAAGTCCGGCGAGCATCGCAGCAGTAACCGTTTTGACAAAATCAGGTGCGGCATCAGATACCACTGGTGGACGGTTGGCACTTTGCGGATTTACCGGTTGCAGTGGTACTTCTTCAACGGACTCGCGCGCCAGCGCCAGAGCTTGCCAGTTGCGTTCCACCAGATCCTGGCCTTTGCTGCTGTAACTTTTGGCAATGGCGCCCTGAAGTTCGGCCAGGGCGCTGTCGCCAGGCAGAATTTGCGTCAGGTGGAAGAAAGCCATCTGCATGACGGTGTTAATGCGTGCTGCCAGCCCACATTCGCGGGCAATTTTCGCCGCGTTAATCACATAGAAACGCGCTTTTTTCTGATTCAACACAGCCTGAACTTCTTGCGGCAGCCGCGACCACACTTCATCGGCGCTGTACGGTGTGTTAAGCAGGAAAATGCCACCAGGTTTTAAACGCTCGGCCATTTGATATTTGTCGATAAACTGCAACTGGTGGCAGCCAACAAAATCAGCTTGCGAAATCAAATACGCGGAACGGATGGGCTGCTCGCTTACGCGCAGATGGGAAACTGTCAGGCCACCCGCTTTTTTAGAGTCGTAAACAAAATAGCCCTGGGCATACCACGGCGTGGAGTTACCGATAATTTTGATATTGTTTTTAGTTGCGGAAACGCTGCCGTCGCTACCCAGCCCGTAAAAGAGTGCTTCCAGTTTCGCCGAATTTGGCAGGGTGTTTTCCGGCAACGGCAGTGACAGATTAGTCACATCATCGTAAATACCAACCGTAAAGCGCGCTTTCGGTTTAGCTGCGTTGAGTTCGGCGAATACCGCCAGTACACAGTCTGGGCCAAATTCTTTGGATGAAAGACCATAGCGCCCGCCAATGACGCGTGGCAGTGTTTCGCGCTCGCCATTATTAAAGGCTTCAGCCAGCGCCGTCATTACATCCAGATACAGGGGTTCTGCCTGCGCACCAGGCTCTTTGGTGCGATCCAGCACCGCCACAGTACGTACAGAGTTCGGCAATGCTTGCAGTAAGTGTCTGGCGGAGAAAGGGCGGTAAAGTCGCACTTTTAGTACGCCCACTTTTTCGCCACGGGTCAGCAATTCGTCCACGACTTCTTCACAGGTGCCAATGGCCGACCCCATCAGGATAATTACCCGTTCCGCTTGCGGATGACCATAATACTCAAACGGCTGATACTGGCGACCTGTCGCGGCAGCGAAATCAGCCATCGCCTGTTCAACATGGTCATAGACCGCGTTGTACCACGGGTTAGTGGCCTCACGTGACTGGAAGTAAGTGTCCGGATTAGCCGACGTACCGCGGATTACCGGATGTTCCGGGTTAAGTGCGCGAATGCGATGAGCATCAATTTCTGCCTGGGGCATTAGCTCAAGAATAGTGTCGTCGGCCAGTGGGACAATTTTGTTGATTTCGTGGGAAGTGCGGAAACCATCAAAGAAATGAATAAATGGCACGCGGCTTTTCAGCGTTGCGATGTGTGAAATGAGAGCAAAGTCTTGGGCTTCCTGCACGTTTGCTGCACACAACATGGCGCAGCCAGTCTGGCGCACCGCCATCACATCTGAATGATCGCCAAAAATAGAGAGCGCATGAGTGGCCACAGTACGCGCTGCCACATGCAGTACAAACGGCGTCAGCTCACCTGCCAGTTTATACAGCGTCGGGATCATCAGCAGTAAACCTTGCGACGATGTAAATGATGTCGAAAGAGCGCCTGTTTGCAAAGCACCATGCACAGTTGCGATAGCGCCAGCTTCTGACTGCATTTCAACCACACGAGGTGTATCTCCCCATACGTTCTTCAGGCCGTTTCCGGCCCAGGCATCAGCCTGTTCAGCCATCGTGGAACTCGGGGTAATAGGGTAAATGGCGATAACTTCACTGGTGCGAAATGCCACCGAAGCTACCGCGCCATTTCCGTCAATTGTGATCATACGACACCCTTACATTGCGCAAATGAGGGGCGCACGAAAAAGCTGCGCGCCCAGTAGTAATCTTTTAATTTTAGCAAATGGCTTTCTGCTGCATTTTCGCTTTTGTGTTCTCTATATCAGCGTAATGAATGTTTTGATCAAATCCGGTACAAAAAAATAGCCACAAAATAGTAACAATACGTTGCAATTCACAATACAGTTCTCGACGTAGCCGCCTGAGCTGCCTATTATTACGGCGGTGTCGTTGGACTTAAAGATTTGAGGAAGTAAAGATGCGAAGAATGTTGTGCGTAGGGGCTGCTGTTTTATTGTTGTCGGCGTGTAGTAGTGAACCTGTTCAGCAGGCGACCGCGGCGCATGTGGCCCCAGGTTTAAAAGCGTCAATGTCGAGTAGCGGAGAGGCAAATTGTGCGATGATTGGCGGTTCGCTTTCCGTTGCCCGTCAACTGGATGGTACAGCGATCGGGATGTGTGCATTGCCCAACGGCAAACGCTGTAGCGAACAGTCGCTTGCCGCCGGAAGTTGTGGCAATTATTAATTCATTAAATCCGCCAGCTTATACGTTAATGTCTGTTTTGCGGTCGCCAGCGTTAACTGATTCGCAGTCAGATCCACTTGCGCACCTTCTTTCAGCATTTCGTGGATGGTGTTATCGAGTTCGTTAAGCTGTGGATTGGCACACATCATACGAGTCATTGCCAGTCCTTTAACTTTTAGTTCTCCGTCCGAAAGTTTACCTTCGCCGCTAAAGCGGTTGCACATGTTGCCAGAAATCATCATCTTTTCACCAAAGCTGATTTCTGGCGGGTTTTTCTCGCTGGCAACAGGTTGACCATTTACACTTTCCAGTACGAAACGGTGATGCTGTAACTGTTCTGGCGTTACAGCAATTTTGTCATTACTTACACATCCCGCCATCAGCAGGCTTAGCGCGACTAGCGCGGCAACTTTCTTCATTGAGGTTCTCAACTTAAGGTATATGCCGGATGCAACGCGACGCGCCTTATCCGTCCTTCAAACGTATTTTAAGGATAGTGGATGAAAGATCTTTGGGGATTATCTGAATAAGCTCCCCTGACTTGCAGGGGAGCCGCAAAATTAAACCAGTTCGTTCGGGCAGGTTTCGCCTTTTTCCAGATTGCTCAAGTTTTGCAGCGTTGTCTGGGAAATACTGGTCAGGGCTTCTGCCGTCAGGAACGCCTGGTGTCCGGTGAACAGTACGTTATGGCAGGCTGACAGACGACGGAAAACATCATCCTGAATCACATCGTTGGATTTATCTTCAAAGAACAGATCGCGTTCATTCTCATACACGTCCATTCCCAGCGAGCCAATTTTCTGGTTTTTCAGTGCTTCAATCGCGGCTTGTGAATCAATCAGCGCACCACGGCTGGTGTTGATGATCATTACGCCATTTTTCATCTGATCGAACGCCGCCTCATTCAGCAGGTGGTAGTTCTCCGGCGTCAGCGGGCAGTGCAGGGAGATAACGTCTGATTCAGAGAATAAGGTCGGCAGATCGACATATTCCACGCCGAGTTCCAGCGCTGCTGCACTTGGATACGGATCGAATGCCAACAGGCGCATACCAAAACCTTTCAGAATGCGCAGCATTGCTACACCGATTTTACCGGTACCAATCACCCCCGCCGTTTTACCGTACATGGTAAAACCAGTAAGCCCCTCCAGAGAGAAGTTGGCGTCACGGGTACGCTGATACGCGCGGTGAATACGACGGTTCAGCGTCATCATCATACCAATCGCATGTTCAGCGACGGCTTCCGGATCGTAAGCCGGGACACGCACCACTTTGAACCCCAGCTCTTTTGCCGCGTCGAGGTCGACGTTATTGAAACCGGCACAGCGCAGGGCGATATACTTAACGCCGTGCTTTTTCAGCTCCTCCAGCACCGGACGGCTGCCGTCGTCGTTTACGAAAATACATACTGCTTCGCAACCGTTGGCGGTTTTTGCCGTTTTTTCCGTCAGCAGAAAGTCAAAAAATTCCAGCTCAAAGCCAAAGGACTCGTTCACCTGTTGCAGGTACTTTTTGTCGTACTGTTTTGTGCTATATACGGCAAGTTTCATAAGACTTTCTCCAGTGATGTTGAATCACATTTAAGCTACTAAAAATATTTTACAAAATTTAAAATTTAATTGAAAGTTATGGCGATATTGAAAATTCCAGGAACATCTATGCTTAGTGTAGGCGCAACCTTCAACTGAACGGTTAAACATGCCACAATACCTGTATTGACTGCTTAATTTTTCGCTAAATCAGGATATTAACTACCCATGTTGGGTAAATATAAAGCCGTTCTCGCGCTGCTATTACTGATTATTCTTGTGCCGTTGACGCTGCTGATGACGCTCGGGCTGTGGGTTCCCACGCTGGCGGGTATCTGGCTACCGCTCGGTACACGCATTGCATTGGATGAAAGCCCACGCATTACGCGTAAAGGTTTAATTATTCCCGATCTCCGTTATTTGGTGGCGGATTGCCAGTTGGCACATATCACCGATGCCAGCCTTTCGCACCCCAGTCGCTGGTTATTGAACGTCGGTACAGTAGAACTTGACTCCACTTGCCTGGCGAAATTACCACAGGAAGAACCCTCGCCAGCCGCACCGAAAACTCTTGCGCAGTGGCAATCCATGCTGCCTAACACCTGGATCAATATTGATAAACTGATTTTTTCACCCTGGCAGGAATGGCAGGGAAAACTCTCTCTATCGTTGACCTCCGATATCCAGCAACTGCGTTATCAGGGCGAAAAAGTTAAATTTCAAGGCCAACTTAAAGGGCAGCAACTCACGGTCAGTGAACTAGATGTTGCCGCCTTTGCAAATCAGCCGCCAGTAAAACTGGTGGGGGAATTTACCATGCCGCTTGTGCCGGATGGGCTTCCGGTAAGTGGTCATGCTACAGCAACGTTGAACCTGCCGCAGGAACCGTCACTGGTGGATGCCGAGCTGGAGTGGCAGGAAAATAGTGGGCAATTGATTGTAATGGCTCGAGATAACGGCGATCCGTTGCTCGATTTGCCGTGGGAAATTACCCGTCAACAGTTGACCGTTAGCGATGGTCGCTGGAGCTGGCCGTATGAAGGTTTTCCCCTGAGTGGGCGGCTGGGTATCAAAGTCGACAACTGGCAGGCAGGCCTTGAGAACGCGTTGGTGAGTGGTCGACTGAGTGTGCTGACCCAGGGGCAAGCGGGTAAGGGTAACGCTGTGCTTAATTTCGGCCCAGGAAAATTAAGCATGGATAACAGTCAGATGCCGCTGCAACTGACCGGTGAAGCGAAGCAGGCAGATCTCATTTTATATGCACGCTTACCTGCTCACTTAAGCGGAAGTCTGGCTGACCCAACGCTGGCCTTTGAACCGGGCGCATTATTACGCTCTAAAGGGAGAGTCATTGATTCGCTGGACATTGACGAAATCCGCTGGCCGTTAGCAGGTGTTAAAGTCACTCAACGTGGCGTTGACGGGCGCTTGCAGGCCATTTTGCAGGCTCATGAAAATGAATTGGGCGACTTTGTGCTGCATATGGATGGACTGGCGAATGATTTTCTTCCTGACGCTGGCCGCTGGCAGTGGCGTTACTGGGGCAAGGGCAGTTTTACCCCAATGCACGCCACCTGGGATGTTGCAGGAAAAGGTGAGTGGCAGGACAGCACGATTACGCTGACCGATCTCTCAACCGGGTTCGATCAGTTGCAATATGGCACGATGACAGTGGAAACACCGCGCTTAATTCTTGATAAACCCGTTGTCTGGGTGCGCGACGCCCAGAATCCGTCTTTTAGTGGCGCGCTTTCGCTGGATGCAGGACAAACACTTTTCACGGGCGGTAGTGTGTTACCGCCATCAACATTAAAATTTAGTGTCGATGGGCGCGATCCGACGTATTTCCTCTTCAAAGGGGATTTACATGCTGGTGAGATTGGTCCGGTACGGGTGAATGGTCGCTGGGACGGTATTCGCCTGCGCGGCAACGCCTGGTGGCCTAAACAATCACTGACCGTATTCCAGCCGCTGGTGCCACCAGACTGGAAGATGAATTTACGCGATGGCGAGTTGTATGCCCAGGTGGCATTTTCTGCTGCGCCTGAGCAGGGCTTCCGTGCGGGTGGGCATGGCGTGTTGAAAGGTGGCAGCGCGTGGATGCCAGACAACCAGGTCAACGGTGTCGACTTTGTTTTGCCATTTCGTTTTGCCGACGGCGCGTGGCACCTGGGAACGCGGCGGCCTGTGTCATTACGTATTGCTGAGGTGGTTAATCTGGTGACGGCAAAAAATATCACTGCCGATCTTCAGGGCCGTTATCCGTGGACCGAAGACGAACCCTTGTTACTGACCGATGTGAGTGTTGATGTTTTGGGCGGTAACGTGCTGATGAAACAATTACGTATGCCGCAACACGATCCGGCGCTGTTGCGACTGAATAATCTCTCTTCCAGTGAACTGGTTAGCGCCGTCAATCCGAAGCAATTCGCGATGTCAGGGGCATTTAGTGGTGCATTGCCGCTATGGCTTAACAATGAAAAATGGATTGTGAAAGATGGCTGGCTGGCAAACGCAGGTCCCATGACTTTGCGCCTGAATAAAGACACCGCCGATGCAGTGGCAAAAGACAATATGACCGCAGGAACTGCCATCAACTGGTTGCGCTATATGGAAATTAGCCGTTCATCGACAAAAATTAATTTAGATAATCTCGGCGTGTTAACCATGCAGGCGACGATCAGTGGTAATAGTCGCGTCGATGGTAAAACCGGTACGGTAAATCTCAATTACAGCCATGAAGAGAATATTTTCACGCTGTGGCGCAGTTTACGCTTTGGCGATAATCTCCAGGCATGGCTGGAACAGAATGCCCGACTCCCGGAAACTGGCTGCCCATCAGGAAAAGAGTGTGAGGAAAAACAATGAAAATAGTGATAGCCGCGTTCGCGTCCTCTTTTATGTTGGTTGGCTGTACGCCGCGCATTGAAGTGGCTGCACCGAAAGAGCCAATCACCATTAATATGAACGTTAAAATTGAGCATGAGATCATTATCAAGGCGGACAAAGACGTTGAAGATTTGCTCAAAACCCGTAGCGATCTTTTTTGAGGTAATGATGAAAAGAACATTACTCATAGCGGTATGGATTATTGGCCTGGTGAGCAGTAGTGCGATGGCATTAACCCTGAATGAAGCCAGAAGTCAGGGGCGGGTAGGTGAAAGGCATAATGGCTACCTTGCGGCTATAAGCACTGATCCGGAAACACGCGAGCTGGTAGCAAATATCAACCAAGCACGGAAAGAGAGTTATCAGAAGCTCGCTGAAAGCCATAATATCCCATTGGAGGAAGTGGCGAATCTGGCAGGGACGAAGCTGGTGGAAAAGGCAAAACCAGGTGAATACGTGCAGGGCATAAATGGTATGTGGATACGGAAATAACATACAACGGTAGTTCAAACACCATTTGGTAGTAGTCGGTGAAAAATAGGGTATTAGTTCACAAGAGCATAGTGCACTGTGTCGCTGCAAAGGAGAACATCGATTACACCGACATTCCTGAGAAAAAGATGAATGTCTTAAAGGAGATGCGTTCGCAACTATAGTGAATTGCTTCCCATTAAATAAATCATCTCAATCAATATTGAAAGCTTATAATATTCTTTTTGTGAATTTAATATCGAGATCTTTATCATCATTGAGATGGTTTTTAATTATATATAAAAATTATCTTTTTATGATTTAAATATTCATTGAAACTATAATTAGTCGATACTGACAAAATAGATTGAATAATGTTCAAATAGCAATATAGAATGCCTTGCATATGTTTTTTGAATGTTTCATGGTCAGGTATTTGTAAAGGTTGTTGATTTCAACAATTTTTATAAATCCTGGCATTCTTTATATTTGTCAGAAGGATTTATTATGCAAAGGAAAACCCTATTATCAGCCTGTATTGCATTAGCTCTGAGTGGTCAGGGTTGGGCGGCTGATATTACAGAGACAGAAACGGCCACAGGCGAAAAGAAAAATACCAATGTGACTTGTCCGGCAGACCCTGACAAGCTGACTCCGGAAGCGTTAAAACAAATCCCTCCCGAATGTTCTCCACAAGTACAACAAAACCTTATGCCGTGGGTTGCCTCTGGTGCCTTTGCGTTAATCACAGCACTGGCGGTCGTCGAACTAAACGATGATGGTAATCATCATCATCGCAACAATGCCCCTGTACCGCCGACACCACCCGATGATGATTCAGGCGATACGCCAGTGCCCCCAACGCCTGGCGGAGATGATATAATCCCGGACGATGGTCAAGATGATCCCCCTACGCCCCCCAAACCCATTTCGTTCAATAATGACGTTATCTTCGATAAAACAGCAAAAACGTTAACGATTCGCGATACCGTTTTTACTTACAGCGAAAATGCTGACGGGACTATTTCTCTGCAAGATAGCAATGGGCGTAAGGCAACGATTAATCTTTGGCAGATTGATGAAGCAAATAATACCGTAGCCCTTGAAGGGGTGAGCCCAGATGGCGCAATAACGTGGCAATATAATCACAATGGTGAACTCATAATTACGGGTGATAATGCCACAGTAAATAACAACGGCAAAACCACCGTTGACGGTAAAGACTCTACCGGCACGGAAATCAACGGTAATAACGGGAAAGTTATTCAGGACGGCGATCTGGATGTCAGCGGCGGTGGTCACGGGATTGATATCACCGGCGACAGCGCGACGGTGGACAATACCGGCACCATGACCGTCACTGACCCGGAATCTATCGGCATTCAGATCGACGGCGACCAGGCGGTTGTTAATAACGATGGCGACAGCTCCATCAGCAACGGCGGCACCGGTACGCAAATTAACGGTGACGACGCCACTGCGAATAACAGCGGCAAAACCACCGTTGACGGTAAAGACTCCACCGGCACGGAAATCAACGGCAATAACGGAAAAGTTATTCAGGACGGCGATCTGGACGTCAGCGGCGGTGGTCACGGAATTGATATCACCGGCGACAGCGCGACGGTGGACAATAACGGCACCATGACCGTGACCGATCCGGAGTCCATCGGCATTCAGATCGACGGCGACCAGGCGGTTGTTAATAACGAAGGCGACAGCACCATCAGCAACGGCGGCACCGGTACGCAAATTAACGGTGACGACGCCACGGCGAATAACAGCGGCAAAACCACCGTTGACGGTAAAGACTCCACCGGCACGGAAATCAACGGCAATAACGGAAAAGTTATTCAGGACGGCGATCTGGACGTCAGCGGCGGTGGTCACGGGATTGATATCACCGGCGACAGCGCGACGGTGGACAATAACGGCACCATGACCATGACCGTGACCGATCCGGAGTCCATCGGCATTCAGATCGACGGCGACCAGGCGGTTGTTAATAACGAAGGTGACAGCACCATCAGCAACGGCGGCACCGGCACACAAATTAACGGTGACGACGCCACGGCGAGTAACAGCGGCAAAACCACCGTTGATGGCAAAGATGCCACTGGCACGGAAATCAACGGTAATAGCGGCACCGTTATTCAGGACGGCGATCTGGATGTCAGCGGCGGTGGTCACGGGATTGATATCACCGGCGACAGCGCGACGGTGGACAATAACGGCACCATGACCGTGACCGATCCGGAGTCCATCGGCATTCAGAACGACGGCGACCAGGCGGTTGTTAACAACGAAGGCGACAGCACCATCACCAACGGAGGCACCGGCACACAGATTAACGGTGACGACGCCACGGCGAATAACGGCGGCAAAACCACCGTTGATGGCAAAGATGCCACTGGCACGGAAATCAACGGCAATAACGGCACCGTTATTCAGGACGGCGATCTGGACGTCAGCGGCGGCGGTCACGGGATTGATATCACCGGCGACAGCGCGACGGTGGATAACAAGGGCACCATGACCGTCACCGATCCGGAGTCCATCGGTATTCAGATCGACGGCGACAAGGCGGTTGTCAATAACGAAGGCGACAGCACTATCACCAACGGCGGCACCGGCACACAGATTAACGGTGACGATGCTACCGCCAACAACAACGGCAAAACCACCATTGACGGCAAGGACTCCACCGGCACAGAAATCGCTGGAAATAATGCGACAGTCAATCAGAACGGTGATCTGAATGTAAGTGGCGGGGCTCATGGAATGGATATCACCGGTGACAGTGCGACGGTGAATAACAAGGGCACCATAACCGTTACAGATGAGGGTTCGATCGGTATTCAGATCGAAGGTGAGAACGCGACCTTTTCGAATACCGGCAAGGTTGATGTTACGAATTCAGCTACCGGGTTTAGCATCACTACTAATAATGGGGATGTCTCAGTGGCTGGCGATATGCAGATTGGTGATTTCTCCATGGGGCTTGTGCTCAATGGTGACGACAACAAATTAACGTTGGCTACGACCGATCTGAATGTAACCGGGCAGTCGGCCACTGGGGTTAATGTTAATGGTGATGGTAATAACGTTGATATCACTGGCAACATCAAGGTTGATAAAGATCAGTTAGCGGATAATGGTGCTGAAAAATTTTACGATACTTCTACTGGCATTAGTATTAAAGGCAATAATAACAATACAAATGTCGATGGTAAATTGACAGTTGTTGCCGATAGTGAAACGACTACCCAGTCATATTTAAAATATGATGGTGGTCAGGAGAATATCTCTGGCTTGGTAGTGACAGGTGATGACAATATAATTAATTTAAATAGTGGCATTCATCTGGTAGGTGAGGCTAATCAATTAACCGATGGTTCTGCCATAGCTGCGCAGCGCAAGGGATATGGCGATGTTCAGGTCATTAGTGTTGATGGTCAATCCACTGTTCATCTTAAAGGGGATTCAACAATAAGTGGTGATTTTCCATTAGGTTATGAAAGTATCATTCAGTTAAATAATAAAGCTATACTTGAGGTCGATGTTGGTGCCACACTAAGTATGGGTGATATTACTTCTTATGATCATTACAACACGCCAGAATCAAGACTCATAGGTGTTAATTCAGGAGCGAGTGCAATAAATAATGGTGACATAGCACTAAGAAACATTGGATTTGCAACAGTATCAAACGCTGACTCTACCGGTATTAACAATGGTTCCATTACATTGGAACAATATTTTTATGGGCAAGTACAAACTGCTGGTGCTGGATTCTTTGCGACACAAGATGGTAATGCAACAAATAATGGGACAATTACCGCAAAAATAATGCAGCAACAGAGTGTGATGAATATCTATTCTGACCTTGGAAGTACAACCCCAGCTGCGTTCTATAATAGAGCATCTGGCACTACAGGGATGGAGTCGTTCATCAATGGCTCAGTGGTCAATACTGTAGACGGAATTATTGATTTGTATGGACGCGGCACGATCGGTATGCTGGCCATTGATAATTCCACTGCAGATAATGCGGGGAAAATCAGTCTGGATTCGTTGTGGGTTGATGTAAACGACACAACTACGTTGAATAATAACATTGGCTCCGCTGACGCTAGAGATTTTGGCGTAGGTATGGCTGTGGGTACCGATACAGGTAGTAACCCAAAAGAAAACGCAGTTGCAACCAACCAGCAAGGCGGGGTCATCACCGTCTATAACGCCGGTGCAGGGATGGCTGCTTATGGTGCGAGCAATATCGTCATAAACCAGGGGACGATTAATCTTGAGAAAAATAGTCATTATGATGCAAACCTGGCAGCAAACACCCTGGTAGGGATGGCTGTTTATAACTATGGTACTGCTATCAACGACCAGACAGGTATTATTAATATTAATGTTGATACCGGTCAGGCGTTTTATAACGATGGCACAGGTACAATCCTTAATTATGGTGCTATTAATCTGTTTGGTGTTCCTATGGATGAAGCTGATCCACATATGGGGGCTACAACAGAAAACAAAGATCTATTAAGAGAGCTGAGCAAGAGTGGTGAATCAGTTACCAAGACATCCACTAAGGATGGATTTATCATTACTGCGCCATTAGTTAATAATGGTAATGAAACGTTGAATGGTGATTTAAAAGCATCAAACTGGTTGTACAATGAAGAAAATGCCAGTCTGACGGTTAATGGTAAGTTGGATATCATAAAAGGATTGGAAAATAAAGGAGTGCTGGAGTCCGACACCATCAATTCTAGTACCAGTATTTATAACCGTGCTTCGGGAAGTATCACAACCGATATGTTAACGTTGAATGGTGGAATAAACTTCTATAATGAAGGTATTTTCAGCGGTGTTATTAATGGAACTAGTTATAAACAAAATATTGTTAACACTGGTGATATGACAGTAACTGCTGATGGTAGCTCTTTAATAAACGGTAGTTTCTTGCTTTATAATGAAGCAGGTTCGACGCTCACAAATAGCGGCAATGCTATTGCAGGAGGGGAAAATGCTATCGTTAATGTGACTCGTACTGGTGATTCACTTGCCCAGGTTAACCGCGGTACTATTACCGCGACTAATGGTTACAGCGCGATTAAAACCGCTAATACCGGTTCAAATAGTAATGGTAAGTGGATCTGGAATACGGAAACTGGCGTTATTAATGGTATTAATCCAACTGCGCCATTGATTGATTTAGGCCGTGGATATAATTTCGCAAATGCCGGAACAATCAATATTCAGGGTGATGGTGCAGTTGCCATTAGTGGAGGAGCTACCAGTTACACAATCCAGTTGGTGAACAGTGGCACGATTAACGTGGCACTGAACAGGGCAAAGCTGATGGAAGCAACGGTGAAGGCCTGATTGGCATTAAAGGTAATGGTTCTGCAACGACGATTAATAACACTAAAGACGGCGTTATTAATCTTTACGCAGATAATTCATGGGCGTTTGGTGGTTCCACTAAAGCGATCGTCAATAACCGTATTATCAACCTGCTGTGTAATATTGGTTGCGATATTTATGCACCAAATACAACAGGGACGAGAAATGATCATGATGGTACTACTGATATCACCGTACCGAATGCTTCTGCGACACCAGGACAAGGCAATGTACCTGCTGCGCCTGTTGAGTCAGTTACCCAGCAAAAACTCACCAATTACACCATTGGTACCAACAGTGACGGAAGTTCCGGCACGTTGAGAGCCAATAATCTGGTCATAAGTGACAACGTCACGGTCAATACCGGCTTCAGTGCCGGTACTGCTGATACCAGCGTAGTGATTGATGATGTTTTCAAAGGTGAAAATATCAGCGGCGTGGAGAATATTACTTCCTCCTCAGTTGTCTGGAACGCTAAAGGCAGCACCGATGTCAATGGCAACGTTGACGTCACCATGAGTAAAAACGCCTACACCGAGGTGGCAACTGATGCTTCGGTGAATGACGTCGCGAAAGCACTGGATGCGAGTTATACCAACAACGAGCTGTACACCAGCCTTAACGTTGGTACTACGGCAGAATTGAATAGCGCACTTAAGCAAATCAGCGGCAGCCAGGCCACGACAGTGTTCCGTGAAGCGCGCGTGTTAAGTAATCGCTTCAGTATGCTGGCGGATGCGGCACCGAAGGTGGGTAACGGTCTGGCGTTCAATGTAGTCGCAAAAGGCGATCCGCGTGCCGAGTTGGGCAACAACACCGAGTACGACATGCTGGCATTGCGTAAAACCATTGACCTGAGTGAAAGCCAGACGATGAGTCTGGAGTACGGGATCGCTCGTCTCGATGGCGATGGTGCACAGAAAGCGGGTGATAACGGGATGACTGGCGGCTACAGCCAGTTCTTTGGCCTGAAACATCAGATGTCCTTCGAGAATGGCATGAGCTGGAATAACGCATTGCGTTATGACGTGCATAACCTCGACAGCAGTCGTTCAATTGCATTTAGCAACACGAGCAAAACGGCAGATACCGATGTGAAACAGCAGTACCTTGAGTTCCGTAGCGAAGGAGCGAAGACCTTCGAGCCGAGCGAGGGGCTGAAGCTCACACCATATGCGGGTGTAAAACTGCGTCACACACTGGAAGGTGGCTATCAGGAGCGAAATGCCGGAGACTTTAACCTGAGTATGAACAGCGGCAGCGAAACGGCAGTAGACAGTATCGTCGGGTTGAAACTGGACTACGCAGGCAAAGACGGCTGGAGCGCGAACGCGACACTGGAAGGTGGGCCAAACCTGAGTTATGCGAAGAGCCAGCGTACTGCAAGCCTTGCCGGCGCAGGCAGTCAGCACTTTAATGTTGATGACGGTCAGAAAGGCGGCGGTATTAACAATCTTGCAAGCGTTGGCGTGAAGTACAGCAGTAAAGAAAGTTCGCTGAATCTGGATGCTTACCACTGGAAAGAGGACAGCATCAGCGATAAAGGCGTAATGCTGAACTTTAAGAAAACGTTCTAATGATTAGGTCGTGAAGAAAACCGCAACGCTGATTCAGGTTGCGGTTTTTTATTGCCAGATGCGACGCCTGGCATGTCTTATCCAGCCAACGGTTTGCTGCTTTTCCCTGCGCCGGTATGTGCAGTACATCCGGCAATCTTGTTTACGTCTTCGCATTTTTTTTCGTTTTTCATTTCTATACTGATTTTTCGTATTCCGTTTTATTACAGGGCAGGGTGTTATGAGCAGCAACACATTTACTCTCGGTACAAAATCCGTTAATCGTCTTGGTTACGGTGCAATGCAACTGGCTGGGCCTGGCGTTTTCGGCCCTCCGAAAGATCGCCACGTTGCTATAACCGTGCTGCGTGAGGCACTGGCATTGGGCGTCAATCACATTGACACCAGTGATTTTTATGGTCCGCATGTCACCAATCAGATTATCCGTGAAGCGCTTTATCCTTACTCTGACGACCTGACAATTGTCACTAAAATTGGCGCGCGGCGTGGTGAGGATGCTTCCTGGTTGCCCGCTTTTTCTCCGGCAGAGCTGCAAAAAGCGGTGCACGATAATCTACGTAATCTCGGCCTGGACGTACTGGATGTGGTTAACCTGCGCGTTATGTTTGGCGATGGTCATGGCCCAGCGGAAGGATCGATTGAAGCCAGCCTGACCGTGCTGGCGGAGATGCAACAACAAGGGCTGGTAAAACATATTGGTCTGAGTAACGTCACACCGACGCAGGTTGCAGAGGCGCGTAAGATTGCCGAAATCGTCTGTGTACAGAACGAATACAACATCGCGAACCGTGCTGATGACGCAATGATTGATGCTTTGGCCCGCGATGGCATTGCATACGTACCGTTCTTTCCGCTCGGTGGTTTCACGCCGCTGCAATCCTCCACGCTTTCGGAAGTGGCAGCAAACCTTAATGCGACACCGATGCAGGTGGCGCTGGCATGGCTGTTACAGCGTTCACCGAATATTTTGCTTATCCCTGGGACGTCTTCCGTCGCGCATTTACGGGAGAATATGGCTGCTGAAAAATTGCATCTTTCTGAGGAAGTGTTGTCTACGTTGGATGGTATTTCGCGAGAATAACGAATCAGACGCTCGCAGATTGTGCTGAAGGAAGAGCACAAAGCGATGCTGAGATTGTGGGAAAATAGGTTAGCGGATTGAGATGTGGACTGAACTACAGTCCACATCAAGATCGTGTCCGGTTATGCAGCAACAATGCTGTCAATGGCTGCTTTCGCGTCAGACTGTGCTTTTGCTGCCATTTCCGGACCGTAGGCAATCCCTTCGGCGAAAACAAATTTCACATCAGTAATGCCGATAAAGCCCAGGAACGTGGACAGATACGGCGTCACCAGGTCAGTTGGTCCATCTTTATGGATACCGCCGCGGCTGGTAATAACGATGGCTTTTTTACCCGTTACCAGACCTTCCGGACCATTCTCGGTATAGCGGAAAGTAACGCCTGCACGTGCAACCAGGTCAAAATAGTTTTTCAACTGAGTCGAGATGTTGAAGTTGTACATCGGTGCCGCAATAACGATAACGTCGTGGGCTTTCAGCTCGGCAATTAGATCATCGGAAAGCGCTAAAGCCTCCTGCTGACGCGGAGTCAGCGGCGCATCGCTCGGACGCAGAGCGCCAACCAGTTCACCATCCAGGACCGGAATCGGATTTGCAGCCAGGTCACGAACAGTGATTTCATCAGCGGAATGCTTTTCACGCCACTGTTCAACAAAATAATCGGACAACTGATTAGACTGAGAGTACCCTGCCAGGATGCTGGATTTAAGAACTAATACCTTGCTCATGGTGTTTCCTTATAGATGTTTGAATGGGCGATGCCCCGTTGCTTGTTGACACTTTATTCACAATCCTGCCACAGAGATAGCGCAATATATCGAAGTCTATGTTCGAATTTATTGAACAACACATAAAAAGCTGCGATGTGGTACTCTATATCTATCATTTAAAAGAAAATTAATCAGGCAGCCTACTGCCCGCTAACGTTATGACAGAACAACAAAAATTGACCTTTAACGCCTTACAGCAACGGCTGGATTCGCTGATGCTGCGTGACGGACTGCGTTTTTCTCGCCGTCTGCACGGCGTGAAGAAGGTTAAAAATCCTGATGCACAACAGGCCATTTTCCAGGAGATGGCTAAAGAGATTGACCAGGCGGCAGAGAAAGTCCTGCTGCGTGAAGCGGCACGACCGGAAATTACTTACCCGGACAATTTGCCGGTTAGTCAGAAAAAACAGGACATTCTCGAAGCAATTCGTGATCACCAGGTGGTGATCGTCGCCGGGGAAACGGGTTCCGGTAAAACGACCCAGCTACCGAAAATCTGTATGGAGCTGGGGCGCGGGATTAAAGGGCTGATCGGCCATACCCAGCCGCGTCGCCTGGCGGCAAGAACGGTGGCGAACCGTATTGCGGAAGAGCTGAAAACGGAGCCGGGCGGTTGCATCGGTTACAAAGTGCGTTTCAGCGATCACGTAAGTGATAACACGATGGTCAAGCTGATGACCGACGGTATCTTGCTGGCGGAAATCCAGCAAGATCGCCTGTTGATGCAGTACGACACCATCATCATCGACGAAGCGCACGAACGTAGCCTGAACATTGATTTTCTGCTCGGCTATTTGAAAGAGTTGCTGCCGCGGCGTCCTGACCTAAAAATCATTATCACTTCCGCGACTATCGACCCGGAACGCTTTTCGCGCCACTTTAATAATGCGCCGATTATTGAAGTCTCCGGTCGGACCTATCCGGTGGAAGTGCGCTATCGCCCGATTGTTGAAGAAGCCGATGACACCGAGCGCGACCAGTTGCAGGCTATTTTCGATGCCGTAGATGAACTGAGCCAGGAAAGCCCTGGCGACATTCTGATCTTTATGAGCGGCGAGCGAGAAATTCGCGATACCGCCGATGCGCTGAACAAGCTGAACTTACGCCATACCGAAATCTTGCCGCTTTATGCGCGGCTTTCGAACAGCGAACAGAACCGCGTGTTCCAGTCGCACAGCGGGCGACGCATTGTGCTGGCGACCAACGTCGCGGAAACCTCGCTGACCGTACCGGGTATAAAGTACGTTATCGATCCAGGTACGGCGCGTATCAGCCGTTACAGCTATCGCACTAAAGTGCAGCGTTTGCCGATTGAGCCAATTTCGCAGGCTTCAGCTAATCAGCGTAAAGGCCGCTGCGGACGTGTGTCAGAAGGGATCTGTATTCGTCTCTATTCGGAAGACGATTTCCTCTCGCGCCCGGAGTTTACCGACCCGGAGATTCTGCGTACTAACCTGGCATCGGTTATTTTGCAGATGACCGCGCTGGGGCTGGGCGATATCGCCGCGTTCCCGTTTGTTGAAGCGCCAGATAAACGCAATATTCAGGATGGTGTGCGTCTGCTCGAAGAGCTGGGCGCGATCACCACGGATGAACAGGCCAGTGCCTATAAACTGACGCCGCTCGGTCGCCAGCTCTCGCAGTTGCCTGTCGACCCACGTCTGGCGCGTATGGTGCTGGAAGCGCAAAAACATGGCTGCGTGCGTGAGGCGATGATTATCACGTCCGCGCTCTCCATTCAGGATCCGCGCGAACGTCCGATGGACAAACAGCAGGCATCGGACGAAAAACATCGTCGCTTCCACGACAAAGAGTCTGACTTTCTCGCGTTTGTAAATCTGTGGAATTATCTTGGCGAGCAGCAAAAGGCGCTTTCTTCAAACGCCTTCCGTCGCCTGTGTCGTACCGATTATCTCAACTATCTGCGCGTGCGCGAATGGCAGGATATCTACACCCAGTTGCGCCAGGTAGTTAAAGAACTCGGCATTCCGGTGAACAGCGAACCGGCGGAGTATCGCGAAATTCACATCGCCTTACTGACTGGTTTGCTTTCCCATATCGGCATGAAAGATGCCGATAAACAAGAATATACCGGCGCACGTAACGCGCGTTTTTCCATCTTCCCCGGTTCCGGTTTATTCAAAAAGCCGCCGAAATGGGTGATGGTGGCGGAACTGGTAGAAACCAGCCGTCTGTGGGGGCGCATTGCGGCATGCATCGATCCGGAATGGGTGGAACCCGTCGCTCAGCATTTGATTAAACGCACCTACAGTGAACCGCACTGGGAACGGGCGCAGGGCGCGGTGATGGCAACGGAAAAAGTCACCGTTTATGGCTTGCCGATTGTCGCCGCGCGTAATGTTAACTACAGCCAGATTGATCCTGCGCTGTGTCGTGAACTCTTTATTCGCCATGCGCTGGTGGAAGGTGACTGGCAGACGCGTCACGCTTTCTTCCGCGAAAACCTGAAACTGCGGGCAGAAGTGGAAGAGCTGGAACACAAATCACGTCGCCGCGATATTCTGGTCGATGACGAAACGTTGTTTGAGTTCTACGACCAGCGCATCAGCCACGATGTGATCTCTGCACGCCACTTCGACAGCTGGTGGAAAAAAGTCAGCCGCGAAACGCCTGATTTGCTCAACTTTGAAAAGAGCATGTTGATCAAAGAAGGGGCAGAAAAAATCAGCAAGCTGGATTACCCGAACTTCTGGCATCAGGGCAATCTCAAACTGCGTTTGAGCTATCAGTTTGAGCCCGGCGCAGATGCTGACGGTGTGACCGTACATATTCCGCTGCCGTTACTTAACCAGGTTGAGGAGAGTGGGTTTGAGTGGCAGATCCCCGGTCTGCGCCGCGAACTGGTGATTGCTCTGATTAAATCGTTGCCGAAACCGGTACGCCGTAATTTTGTACCCGCGCCAAACTACGCCGAAGCGTTTTTAGGCCGCGTCACACCGCTGGAGTTACCGTTGCTCGACAGCCTTGAACGCGAGCTACGGCGGATGACCGGCGTTACCGTTGACCGCGAAGACTGGCACTGGGATCAGGTGCCTGATCACCTGAAAATCACCTTCCGCGTGGTGGATGACAAAAACAAGAAGCTAAAAGAAGGACGCTCGCTACCAGATCTGAAAGATGCCCTGAAAGGCAAAGTGCAGGAAACGCTGTCTGCGGTGGCGGATGACGGTATCGAGCAGAGCGGCTTACATATCTGGAGTTTTGGGCAACTGCCGGAAAGCTACGAACAGAAGCGTGGCAACTACAAAGTGAAAGCGTGGCCGGCGCTGGTGGATGAGCGCGACAGTGTGTCGATCAAACTGTTTGATAACCCGCTGGAGCAAAAGCAGGCAATGTGGAACGGTCTTCGCCGTCTACTGCTGCTGAATATTCCATCGCCGATCAAGTATTTGCATGAGAAGTTACCAAACAAAGCTAAGCTGGGGCTGTACTTTAACCCGTATGGTAAAGTGCTGGAGCTTATTGACGACTGTATTTCCTGCGGTGTGGATCAACTGATCGACGCCAATGGTGGACCGGTCTGGACGGAAGAAGGCTTTGCTGCGCTGCATGAAAAAGTGCGCGCTGAACTGAACGACACGGTGGTGGATATTGCGAAGCAGGTCGAACAAATCCTCACTGCGGTGTTCAATATCAACAAACGCCTGAAAGGTCGGGTGGATATGACGATGGCGCTGGGACTGTCGGATATCAAAGCGCAGATGGGCGGGCTGGTTTATCGCGGTTTTGTTACTGGTAACGGCTTCAAACGGCTGGGCGACACGCTGCGATATTTGCGGGCGATTGAAAAACGACTGGAAAAACTGGCGATTGATCCACATCGCGACCGTGTGCAGATGCTGAAAGTCGAAAACGTCCAGCAGGCGTGGCAGCAATGGATCAACAAACTGCCGCCTGCACGTCGTGAGGATGAAGACGTGAAAGAGATCCGCTGGATGATAGAAGAGCTGCGCGTTAGTTACTTCGCTCAACAGTTGGGGACACCTTATCCGATTTCAGATAAGCGTATTTTGCAGGCGATGGAGCAGATTAGCGGTTAACTCTGCTATTTGCCTGATAAATCTAAAACCCGGTAAGCATTTAGCGCCGGGTTTTTTATTAATTCTAAAAACGGTAAAGGCAAAAATTGGGGAATTCAGAAAAATACAATTCTCTGCTGCAAGATGAATAATGTTTATCTACAGCTTTTCCGTAAAAGATATGTCAGGCTTGCGGAGAGGTGGTTAAGGAAATACGGCTTCCTCCTTTCAGAGTGCTCCGCTTCTCATTATTATCTCACGCAGTATTCTTAAGGGAACGATAAGGAGGGACCATGAATATTAACCCGTTTCCGACACTTTCAGCGTCAACCATTGATGCTATAAACGTTATCGGTCGATGGCTGGCGCAGGATGATTTCTCCGGTGAAGCTCCGTATCAGGCCGATTGCGTGATACTTGCAGGCAATGCTGTCATTCCCACTATCGATGCCGCTTGTAAGATTGCAAGAGATCAGCAAATTCCTTTACTGATTAGCGGTTGTATAGGTCACTCGACAACTTTTTTGTATAGCGCCATCGAACAGCATCCGCACTACAACACTATCAGCACCACTGGCAGGGCAGAAGCTACCATCCTGGCGGATATCGCTCATCAGTTCTGGCACATTCCGCAGGAAAAAATCTGGATTGAAGACCAGTCAACTAACTGTGGAGAAAATGCCCGTTTCAGTATCGCATTATTGAATCAGTTAGCAGAGCGAGTCCATACCACGATTGTCGTCCAGGATCCCACTATGCAACGCCGAACCATGGCGACGTTCCGTCGTATTACCGGAGATAATCCTGATGCGCCTCGCTGGCTAAGTTATCCGGGATTCGTACCACAGTTGGGAAATGATGCAGGCAGCGTGACGTTTGCTAATCCGCTGACAGGACTATGGCCAGTTGAGCGATATTTGTCCCTACTTACTGGCGAGCTGCCACGCTTGCGCGATGACAGCGATGGCTATGGACCGCGCGGACGCGATTTTATCGTTCACGTCGATTTTCCGTCAGAAGTTACGCAGGCATGGCAGCTATTACAGCATGACGCTGTGCTTATTGAGGCAATGGAGAGTCGCTCACTGCGCTAATAATTGCCCGTTTGTGAACAAATGATTGCTGATGTAGCCCCCAGAAACACCGGACAGTAGCTGTATCTCCAGATAAGAGATAGGCTTGAATATATGTCTAACACTAACGCCAATTTTGAGATGACCGGGATCATGTTAGGGCAAGAATTCCGTAAACGT
>NZ_VATT01000027.1:0-95726 GCF_005781225.1 Escherichia sp. E4736
GATAGCGGGTCAAGATCATAAAGGCGCTTTAGTTCGCGCTGAGTTTAATGCCCATGTCGGTATTCGTGGTTTATTTAATTTGAGCTATCGTAATAAACCAGTTCCATTTGGTGCGACGGCCAGTGTACCCACTGAGGGAACCACTCAGATTACAGGAATAGTGGGTGACAGTGGGCAGGTTTATCTCTCCGGTTTGCCTTTGCAAGGCATAATAAATATACAGTGGGGAGAAAGTTCTTATCAGCAATGTCAGGCAAGCTATCAATTACCGGAAAGTGAGCTAGATAATGCTATTAGCTATGCAAATCTGGAGTGCCGCTGATGAATATATTACAGCAATTTATTCTATTAATTTTCACTTCATTATCCATGATGGTGGTTTCATATAATGCACTGGCTAACGATACCGTAGTGGTCACATTTACAGGCCAGTTATTAGCAAAAACGTGTGATATTACAGCTGGAAGTAAAGACCAGCCAGTAAACATGGGAACTTATGACGTCAATGATTTTTTAAATGTGGGAGATGTTTCTGGTAGCCGTACATTTACAATAAATCTGGAAGGGTGTCCAACGACAACCAGCACTGTTTATAGTTCAGGAGTTAGTGCTAATGTGCGGTTTAGCGGGGATACAGATGCTATCAATACCACCTTATTACGCCTTACTTCCAGTGCAGATAGTGCAACTGGAGTGGGCGTCGAAATTTTAGATAGCAATGATAAAATTATAGCAATTAATGGTGAGTCAGGCTTCCGGGAATTAGTTTTAGATAATAATGGCGATGCCAGTTTGGCCTTTAAACTCCGCTATAAGTCAACTCAGCAAAACGTACATGCGGGGCAGGCGAATGCACTGTTGTACTTTGATATAGACTATCAGTGAGGGTGATATGAAGCGCTATTGGAATTTAATTGCTCTGTTATTCTCTGTGATATCCATGTCATCAATTGCTGATGATACAACACATGCTGGTATTGTACGTATAGAAGGAATAATAACGGCAAAGACTTGTATTGTTGCCGATGAGTCTAAAAATTTCACGGTTAACATGCCTGATGTTCCCAGTTATAGGGTTAAAAATTCAGGGGATATCACTGAAAAAATTGACTTCTCTATAAAATTAACCCGATGTGGCAGTGATGTCAGTAATGCCAATATCAAATTTGATGGAGCATCTGTGAGTGAAGATACCACTCTGTATAAACTGGAAGAGGGATCTGTTGAGGGGTTAGCACTGGCTATTTATGATAACAACAAACAAAGTATTAGTAATGGTATAAAAAGTACCAGTTATGCCCTTACGCCATTGGTAGATAATACATTGCATTTCTTTGCTGCTTATAAAGCGATAAAAAATGATGTACAACCAGGAGATGCGAATGCATCAGTTTCCTTTATCGTCACTTATGATTAATGTGCTGATATGCTTTTTAATATGTTGCGTAAATGCGCAAGCAGGGGTTGTCGTTGGCGGTACCCGTTTTGTTTACCCAGAAAAGCAGTCATCAATTTCGGTCGAGCTTAAAAATACAGCCAGTAAAGATATGCTGGTTAAAATTTCCGTGACACCTGATGATGGACGTCAGTTAAATGGGACAGTAGAATCTCAGCCTTTACTTCCAGATAAGGCATTTATTGCTACGCCACCATTATTGGTACTTAAACAAGATAAAAATACCAAAATAAGAATTAATCGCGTAGGTGGTCAGTTACCTACAGATCGTGAGAGTTTATTTATACTGAATGTTGCTGCGTTACCTGCTCAGGAACAAGACTCACAGCTTAAGCACGAAAATCAACTCCAGGTAGCTGTACGCAACCGGATGAAAATATTTTATCGCCCGGAGGCGTTATCAGGTAATCCACTTAACGCTTATCAGCAGTTACGCTGGTCGCGAAGCAATGAGGCTGTCACTGTTTTTAATCCTACACCCTGGTATGTGACACTCTATAATTTATCTATTGATGGTAAAAACATAAATGGTGGCATGGTCGCACCATTTAGCCATCGTCAACAGAATTGGTGTCAGGGGCAAGGATATTGCGAGATTAACTGGCAGACGTTGGATCTTTACAATAATGCTTTACCTGTATGGAGTGTGAAATTAAATGTTTTGCAAAATAATGCTATGGGTACAGCAGCGATACATGGATAACTGGAGAGGCATGATGTTTACTTGTTTTTGGGGAAATGTAAAAGCAATTTTTATATTTTCTATTCTTTTAATCAGTAATTTCTATAACATTGTGTATGCTGAAGATATGGGACGTGATCGCGCTTTTTGTTATCCTGGTTCTCCTGGTAATAACAGTACGCCAGCAGTATTTTCTTATAATTTTGGTACTATTACTGTCTCTGATGTCAATAATAACTCTCCTGGAACGGTATTACCAACGCAGAACTGGAAAATAGGGCGTTATAAGGCATATTGCAATTCTCTTGATGATTATGAAGTTTATTTTTCCGGTGTGTCTGGAATTGACCCGTCGGGAGCATCTGGTGATCATCAGGGGAGCGATATATTTATTCCTCTGACTCATGAAATATCTGTCTCGACACATATAAAACTCTATAATAAAAATGGCACAATGACAGATAAAACAGTACCTTTTGATAACTATAGCACCAATTATCCAGCAGACAGAAGTAAACCATCTGATTGGACCTCAGGAACAGAGGGATATATAAAAATCAGACTGGATAAAAAAATAATATCCGATGTCTCAATAAATAGTGTGCTACTAGTTTCTTTGTACGTTAGCCAGTTCCCAACTGAACATGGCCCCGTTCCTGTATTTAATGCTTATATTGGCAACTTAAATATTGAGGTTCCACAAGGCTGCACAATTAATGAGGGCACCAGTTTTACCGTTAATATGCCTGATGTCTGGGCTAGTGAGTTAAGTCGGGCTGGCGCTGGAGTGAAGCCAACAGGTATTTCTCCAGTTGCAACCACTATTCCGATCAATTGCACGAACAAAGATATTGATGCCGTAATGACGCTGGTTTTTGATGGAAATATTTCATCAACGAGAGATGTTAACGGTCGGCAAAGTATTCTTCAGGCGGAGGATAACCCAGACGTTGGCATTATGATTATGGATAGCCAACAGGAGTCCGTAGATTTGAACGCTCTTGCTACTCATGTTGGAGTACCATTTAAGTTAATAGAAAACCGGGCAGCATCCGCTCAGACGGCAGACGTGACTTTTCTGTCTCTCCCCGTCAGTACCACAGGGCGACTACCTGCCGCGGGGCGTTATAACGCCCTGGCTGTTTTACGGGTGGAATATCAGTGATATGTGAGTCAGTGCAGAAACGGATTAGCCCGCTTTTAGCCATCGGTGCAAAATAAAGCACAGTAACAGCAAGGATGAATAATATGCAAAACGGAAAATGGATTTTGACCTCGCTGGTAATGACTTTTTTCGGCATCCCCATACTGACGCAATTTTTGGCAGCGGTTGTTGCCATGCTGGGTGCCGGGCTTGCCGCCATTCTTGAAGTTTGCAATTTACTCTTCACGCCAACAATTTACCTTCTGCTTAACATTTTTATGTTGGCGCTGGGTTCGATAATGCTATTTTTCTCGGGGCGAGTATGGGCGGGCGATAGCGCACCAGAAAAAAGAGAAATAGCCGCCTGGCGACAATGCTTTTTTCTCTTACCCGCACTATTAACCCTGATTGGCTGGATAATCGCGCTGCATCTGGAAGATTATCAATTTCGCCAGATGGGATCGGGTTGGTTGGCAGACCTTATGCTCCCCTGGCTGGGCGTTTTGTTAGTCTCATTAGTCGGTGGTGAGTATTGGTGGGTAGTCATTATTCCCGTTGGGGCGCATATCAGTTTTTCGCTGGGATACAGCTGGCCAACCAGACATTCTTTAACCGGCACATCCGGGCTACGTTGCCGTAATTCTCTCCTGTTTATCCTTCTCATACTTGTTTTTATCGCTGGTTATCAGGCTCATTTATATAAAGAACTTAATCCAGGCGTTGGTGTGCGCGAAAATATTGATACCTGGGCCTGGCAACCCGATAAACTAAATAATCAACTGACGCCACTGCGTGGTAAACCGCAAATTCAGTTCACGCAAAACTGGCCGCGACTCGATGGCGCTACGGCAGCGTATCCAATTTATGCATCTGCCTTTTATGCGTTAAGCGTAATACCAGAGGATTTTCACGTATGGGAATATCTGGATAACTCTCGTACCCCAGAAGCATATAATAAGATTGTTAAAGGTGAAGCTGATATTATCTTTGTGGCTCAACCTTCCGGTGGGCAGAAAAAACGCGCATGGGAATCGGGCGTCACTTTGAACTACATACCTTTCGCCCGTGAAGCGTTTGTTTTCATTGTCAATGCGGATAACCCAGTTAATTCCCTGACTGAACAACAAGTGCGTGACATCTTCAGTGGCACAATTACCAACTGGCGCACGGTTGGCGGTAATGATCAGGAGATCCAGACCTGGCAACGCCCGGAAGACTCTGGCAGTCAGACGGTGATGCAATCACAGGTCATGAATAATGTCCGCATGATCTCACCAAAGGAAACTGAAGTGGCTAGCATGATGGGGGGAATGATTAAAGTCGTTGCCGAATACCGTAATACAAAAAATTCAATAGGCTACACCTTCCGCTATTACGCGACGCAAATGAATGCTGACAAAAATATAAAATTATTAGCAGTTAACGGTATTACACCGACAGAGGAAAGTATTCGAAATGGTAAATATCCGTATATCGTCGATGCATTCATGGTAACACAGGAAAATACGACGTCAGAGACACAAAAATTGGTGGAGTGGTTTTTAACGCCACAAGGGCAGAGCCTGGTGGAAGATGTGGGATATGTGCCGATGTATCCAACAATGAAATAAAATTCGATGCAAAGGAATCAGCGCGATGAATAAATTCATAGGCGTTTTACTGTTAGGTGCAGTATTACTGGCGGGATGCGCCGACCGGGAAGCCTACTATAACAGTGTCAGGGAAGAAGAGAGTCGGGGACTGACTTCTCTGCGGGGAGAACCTGAACTACGTTACAGCGATGATTGGTCAAGATGGCCGAGAGTGTACGGTGCAACAGCTTTATACCCGCTGTATGCTTCTGCATATTATGAATTAGTACCGGAGCCGAAAGATGCGGATCAAACTTCGCTGGCCTGGCAGGCGTATGGTTTACAGCAAACCCGAACAGCGGAAGCCTACGATAGTCTGATTAAAGGTACTGCGACAGTTATTTTTGTCGCGCAACCTTCTGAAGGACAGAAAAAACGTGCAGAAGAAGCGGGAGTTAAGCTGAAATATACCGCGTTTGCCCGCGAAGCCTTTGTCTTTATCGTTGATATCAAAAACCCGGTTAATTCACTTAGCGAACAGCAGGTCAAAGACATTTTTAGCGGTAAAGTGAGTCGCTGGAATAAAGTAGGCGGTGGTGACGACCGCATAAAAGTCTGGCAGCGGCCAGAAGATTCAGGAAGCCAAACGGTTATGAAGGGACTGGTTATGCAAGACACTCCAATGCTGCCAGCCAAAAAATCCACTGTTATTGATCTTATGGGCGGTTTAATTACCGAAGTCGCCGACTACCAAAACACACCATCTTCCATTGGATACACCTTCCACTATTACGTCACACGTATGAATGACAATATGCTCAAAATGCGCAAACAAATCAAACTGCTGGCTATAAATGGCGTTGCGCCTACAGAGGAAAATATCCGTAACGGCACTTATCCGTACATAATTGATGCTTATATGGTGACGCGTGAAAACCCCACGCCGGAGACGCAGAAATTCGTCGACTGGTTTTTAAGCCCGCAGGGGCAGCAATTGGTAGAGGATGTGGGATATGTGCCGCTGTATAAAACGCAACCTTAAAGCAGGAGAAATAATATGGATACTACTATTATTCGCCTGAACGCGGCGAATGCTCGTTTTGTTTATCAACCGTTTACACGCGACCAGCGGGCGAGGGGATAATTATGCAACCCAGCCCCGCCATGCAGGCATTAATTGAGCAGATATATCACACCTTTCACCGTTATCCAGTGCCGAAGCGATGTGTGGTTTGTTGTGAATATTGCCTGAGTCAGCAGGAACAAATAGTAGCTTTGAGCAGGATGATGACGATAAAGCTATTACCGCCCAAATCAATACCTGGGCTGACAACAAGCAATCCATCCTGAAAGAACGCGCGCGGCAAGCGATTGAAAACCCGCTTAAACAGCCTGAACAGGGCACACAGTATCAGGTCTGGGAAGATGACTGGATGATTGATGAGTGTTTGTGCGCGATGTATGACGCATGCCCCGAATCATCAGGACAATAAAGATGAATAAAATCAGACTTTATATTCCCCCGCTAATTCTCGGCTTTATTATTGTACCGTTGTTGATATGGCCGACGGTAGTTGCGCTGGCTGCTTCTGTTATAACGCTGAGTTTTCTGGGGGAGATACTGTTCTCTATCCCGCTCATGATCAGGCGTATTTCATTTCTGGAATTACAACTTTGGTTATCGGTCGAATATGCGCTTTTCTTCTGTGTAATGTGCTGCGTCGGTTGGCAATTTGCTCGCAGAACTCAATCTGAATTGAAAAGCAGACTCCATTGTTGGCTGGTATTCGCACCAGTTTATTTCTGGTTGCTCCTGTGGAATATCATTTTTTATGTCGCGCCAGCGCAAATTGCTTTGCTGGAAAATATGCGCAGTTTCTTTCTGACAGTCGTCTGGCTCCCACTGAATTTTTCGCCATTTTGGTCCCAACCGTGGACTGGCTTTGTCGGCCCGATAAGTGCACAGCTTGGTTTTGCGTTGGGATATTATTGCCAGTGGCGTAGCAAAAATAGAAGCCAGAGGAAGAAGTGGGGCGAGTGGGTAATGTGTCTGAGTTTTGTTACGTTGGGTATGATGGCGTGGGCTTTGCGGTAATTCCCTGAATCAAAAAGTAGGTTAGATTGAAATTTGACCTCAGATTGTTGACAAAGTGCGCTTTGCTCATGCCGGATGCGGCGTGAACGCCTTATTCGGCCTACAAAATCGCGCAAATTCAATGTATTGCATAAACCACGTAGGCCTGATAAGCGTAGCGCATCAGGCAGTTTTTTTGTTTGTCATCAGTCTCAGGTCAGATTGAAATCTGACCTGGCCACCTTGCGTTAATTTACGACGCCAGCGACAACTTCTGCTGCGTATACTCCACCAGCCACTGACTCACACGAGACTGTTGTTCCGCATTTAGCCACATGCCTTGTTTTGTGCGACGCCACAGGGCATCGTCGGCGCGACGGACCCATTCGTGGTCGACCAGGTATTTCAGCTCCGCTTCGTAAAACTCATGACCGAAATCCTCCCCGAGGTCGCTTATCGCCCCCGCATTGCCGAGCAGCAGCTCGCTGTTGCTGCCGTAAGTGCGCGCGTAATGACGTGTCAGCGATTCGGTCAGGAACGGGTAACGGCGACGCAGGCGGGCTGCGTAGTCGTCGCGGTCGCCTTCGATGGCACCACCCGGCAGCACGCTCTCTTTCGTCCACGCCGGGCCAATACCCTGATAATACGGCGTCAGTTTTTCCAGCGCATGTTCCGCCAGTTTGCGGTAGGTGGTCAGCTTACCGCCAAATACCGACAGCAGCGGTGCTTTGCCGTTTTCATCATGAATATCAAGGGTGTAATCACGGGTAATAGCCTGCGGCGAATCGGACTCGTCATCACACAGTGGGCGCACGCCGGAGTAGGTCCAGACGATATCGTCCCGGCTTAACTGCTTTTTAAAGTGCGTGTTATACACTTTCAGCAGGTAATTGATTTCACTCTCTTCAATCTTCACTGCTTTTGGATCGCCTTTGTACTCTACATCGGTAGTGCCGATGATGGAAAACTCGTCCATCCACGGGATCACAAAGACAATACGTTTATCTTCGTTTTGCAGAATGTAGGCTTGTTTTTGGGTATGCACGCGCGGCACCACAATATGGCTGCCTTTGATCAGGCGAATGCCATAAGGCGAGGGCAAATGCATGCCGTCGTCGAAGAACTGTTTCACCCACGGGCCAGTGGCGTTAACCAGGCCGCGCGCCTGCCATGTATATTTTTTGCCAGTATCGATATCTTCCGCTTCCACAATCCACAGGCCGTTTTCGCGGCGAGCAGAAGTGGCACGAGTACGAGTAAGCACTTCACCGCCTTTACGCACCACCATCTGGGCGTTGGCGAGTACCAGACGGGCGTCGTCTACCCAACAGTCGGAATATTCGAATCCGCGCTTAATTTCCGGTTTTAACACTGAATTTGCGCCAAAACGCAAACCGGTTGATCCCGGCAGGCTGGTGCGTTTGCCCAGATGATCGTACATGAACAGACCAATACGAATCATCCACGCCGGGCGCAGATGCGGACGATGCGGCAGGCGAAAACGCATCGGGAAGGCGATATGCGGCGCCATTTTCAGTAGCACTTCACGTTCGGCCAGCGCCTCGCTGACCAGTCGGAATTCATAGTGCTCAAGGTAGCGCAGGCCACCGTGAATGAGTTTTGAACTGGCGGAGGAGGTCGCGCAAGCGAGATCCTGGGCTTCCAGCATCAGCACGGATAAACCGCGTCCAGCGGCGTCTGCCGCGATACCAGCACCATTGATGCCGCCACCTATCACAATCAGATCTTTGGTTTCCATGCTGCCCTCATTCACTTTCGTTAAAGCTCATAAATGTTCGTTATCGAACATATTAGCAAAGAATCGCGCTTTGGGTAACATTGAAAAAACATTTTAGAGTGATATGTATAACATTATGGCGTTTATCTGCCGCTTCGACGTAAACTGTGCGGTAAATTTGCCCACTTGTTTGTAAAGAAAGAGAGACGCATGGATCAGTTCGAATGTATTAACGTTGCCGACGCGCACCAGAAGTTGCAGGAAAAAGAGGCGGTGCTGGTCGATATTCGCGATCCACAGAGTTTCGCAATGGGGCATGCGGCGCAGGCTTTCCATTTGACTAACGACACACTGGGCGCGTTTATGCGTGATAACGACTTCGATACGCCGGTGATGGTGATGTGTTACCACGGTAATAGCAGCAAAGGCGCGGCGCAGTATCTGCTGCAACAGGGCTACGATGTGGTCTATAGCATTGATGGCGGTTTTGAAGCCTGGCAACGTCAGTTTCCCACAGAGGTGGCGTACGGCGCGTAAGGCTTTATACTGTCCCCTTTTGTGTGGAATAAGCGACAGCAACAATGTTGATGATTACCTCTTTTGCTAACCCCCGCGTGGCGCAGGCGTTTGTCGATTACATGGCGACGCAGGGTGTTATCCTCACGATTCAACAACATAATCAAAGCGATGTCTGGCTGGCGGATGAATCCCAGGCTGAACGTGTGCGGGCGGAGCTGGCGCGTTTTCTCGAAAACCCGGCTGATCCGCGTTATCTCGCTGCCAGCTGGCAGGCGGGCCATACCGGCAGTGGCCTGCATTATCGCCGTTATCCTTTCTTTGCTGCCTTGCGTGAACGTGCAGGTCCGGTAACCTGGGTGATGATGATCGCCTGCGTGCTGGTGTTTATCGCCATGCAAATCCTTGGCGATCAGGACGTGATGCTATGGTTGGCCTGGCCATTCGATCCGACGCTGAAATTTGAGTTCTGGCGCTACTTCACCCATGCGTTAATGCATTTCTCACTAATGCATATCCTCTTTAACTTGCTCTGGTGGTGGTATCTCGGCGGTGCGGTGGAAAAACGCCTCGGTAGCGGTAAGCTAATTGTCATTACTCTCATTAGCGCCCTGTTAAGTGGCTATGTGCAGCAAAAATTCAGCGGGCCGTGGTTTGGCGGGCTTTCTGGCGTGGTGTATGCGCTGATGGGCTACGTCTGGCTACGTGGCGAACGCGATCCGCAAAGTGGCATTTACCTGCAACGTGGGTTAATCATCTTCGCGCTGATCTGGATTGTCGCCGGATGGTTTGATTTGTTTGGGATGTCGATGGCGAACGGAGCACACATCGCCGGGTTAGCCGTGGGTTTAGCGATGGCTTTTGTTGATTCGCTCAATGCGCGAAAACGAAAATAATTCCAGGGATTTATAAATGAAACAAACACAACGTCACAACGGTATTATCGAACTGGTTAAACAGCAGGGTTATGTCAGCACCGAAGAGCTGGTAGAACATTTCTCCGTCAGCCCGCAGACTATTCGCCGCGACCTCAACGAGCTGGCAGAGCAAAACCTGATCCTGCGCCATCATGGCGGTGCGGCGCTGCCTTCCAGTTCGGTTAACACGCCGTGGCACGATCGCAAGGCCACCCAGACCGAAGAAAAAGAGCGCATCGCCCGTAAAGTGGCGGAGCAAATCCCCAACGGCTCGACGCTGTTTATCGATATCGGCACCACGCCGGAAGCGGTGGCGCACGCGCTGCTCAATCACAGCAATTTGCGCATTGTCACCAACAATCTCAACGTTGCTAACACGTTGATGGTAAAAGAAGATTTTCGCATCATTCTCGCCGGAGGCGAATTACGCAGCCGCGATGGCGGGATCATTGGCGAAGCGACGCTCGATTTTATCTCTCAGTTCCGTCTGGACTTTGGCATTCTGGGGATCAGCGGCATCGATAGCGACGGCTCGCTGCTGGAGTTCGATTACCACGAAGTTCGCACCAAACGCGCCATTATTGAGAACTCGCGTCACGTTATGCTGGTTGTCGATCACTCGAAATTTGGCCGTAACGCGATGGTCAATATGGGCAGCATCAACATGGTTGATGCCGTCTACACCGACGCCCCGCCGCCAGCGGGCGTGATGCAGGTGCTGACAGACCACCATATTCAACTGGAGCTGTGCTGATTCTGTACTGCTTCCCACGTCAGACCAAAACGCGCCAGGTATTTGCGTAGCCGATCCGCGTCATTGACGCTGGCTTTGCCCTGGCGCGAAACATCAAAAAGCTGTCGTCCGGCAGCAGAAAGCGACTTTGCCTGGCGGCAGATAGCGATAACGAGTTCCAGTTGCAGCCGATCAAAGAGATCGATGTTTTCTGCCTCTGCGCCCAGCAACGCCGTAAGCGCGGAGGGGCGACTTTCCTGCCAGTTATAGCGCAGACGGTTTATCTCATCTTCAACCACTTCCAGAGTGATGCGTCCGTTAGTGGCAAAGGTTGCCATCCGCGTAACGCTGGCAGAAAGCTCGCGAAAGTTACCGCGCCATGTTGCCTGGGGAGATGTCGCAAAGGCGAGCCAGGCGCGCCGCGCTTCGGTGTTAAAACGCACGCTGTCGCCAGTGAGTGAGGCGTGGCGCTCCACTTCATAATCAAGGTTCGGTTCAATATCTTCCTGGCGCTGGCGTAGACCCGGCAGGGTGAAGGTCCAGAGATTGATCCGCGCGTACAGATCTTCGCGAAATTTGCCTTCGGCAACCAGCTGGCGCAAATCGCGCACCGTTCCGGCGATAAGCTGAAAGTCGCTACTCACCTGGCGATCGCTGCCAAACGGATAAAAGGTTTTCTCTTCAATGGCTTTCAGCAGCATTGCCTGTTCGTCTGCGCCCAGTTCGCCAATCTCATCAAGAAACAACATTCCGCCGTTGGCGCTGCGTAATAATCCTTCACGAGATTCCCGCGCCCCGGTAAACGCGCCTTTCACATGACCAAACAGCGTCGACATGGCGGTATCGCCGCGCAGGGTGGCGCAGTTCACTTCCACAAACGCGCCGCTAAACTGATGCCGCGCCTGTTTTAGCTCGAAGATGCGTCGCGCCAGAAATGACTTACCTGCACCGGTCGGGCCATTAAGCAGAATTGGCGCGCGGGATTTAATCGCCACTTTTTCGATCTGCTCAATCATGCGGTTGAATTGGGGGTTACGCGTGGCAATGCCGGATTTGAGGAAATCGAGGGTTTGCTGGCGTTCTTCAGCAAAGCGGCTGGCGATGGCGTTATAACGGCTTAAATCGAGATCGATGATCGTCACTTCACCTGCGCCGCGCGGTTGTTCTTTTTTGCGCGGTGGTGAAGATTGTATCAGCCGGGCGGGCAGGTAACGCGCTTCCGCCAGTAGAAACCAGCAAATCTGCGCCACGTGGGTGCCGGTGGTGATGTGAATTAAATACTCTTCTTTATCAGGGCGAAACGCGTAGCCACGGGCAAAATCATGCAGGCAGGCGTAAACCTCTTCGAAATCCCACGGGTTATGCAGTTCAATCTCAACGCTCACCACTTCTGTTTCTGGCGAAACGCTGGCGATATCGCGTTTAAGCGTTTCAAATAGCGAGCGCGAGCGGGCGTCGTGCAATAATTCCAGTCGATCGATGACCAACGATTCTTGCTGGCATAAACAGAGTGTCGGGCGCCATTTTGACCAGCGCTGACTACCGCGCCCGGCATAATCCAGCACCGTTCCGACAAAGCCAAAAGCCACTGTTTTACGCATCTTAGATATCCTTATAAAAGACGATATTTCATTATCGGTAAATCGGCTTTGCGGGAAATCTCCGGTTACGGACGTAAAGACATAATCTTTTTTAAAGCAATGAATTAAAAAATTAATCTGCTTATTTAATTTTCTGGCACGACGGTTGCAATTATCAGGACATACCAACGAAAAGAGAAAAACAAAATGAATTACGAATTACTGACCACTGAAAATGCCCCGGTAAAAATGTGGACCAAAGGCGTGCCGGTAGAAGCCGATGCGCGTCAGCAACTTATTAATACGGCGAAGATGCCGTTTATTTTCAAACATATTGCGGTAATGCCTGATGTACACCTGGGTAAAGGTTCCACCATTGGTAGCGTGATCCCGACCAAAGGGGCGATTATTCCGGCAGCGGTGGGTGTGGATATCGGTTGTGGAATGAATGCACTGCGTACTGCGTTAACGGCGGCAGACCTGCCTGAAAACCTGGCGGAGCTGCGTCAGGCAATTGAAACGGCCGTGCCGCACGGGCGTACTACCGGACGTTGTAAACGTGATAAAGGTGCCTGGGAAAATCCACCTGTTAACGTCGATGCGAAATGGGCTGAGCTGGAAGCCGGTTATCAGTGGCTAACGCAAAAATATCCGCGTTTCCTGAATACCAATAACTATAAACATCTGGGAACGCTGGGAACGGGTAACCACTTTATTGAAATCTGCCTTGATGAGTCGGATCAGGTGTGGATTATGCTGCACTCCGGTTCACGCGGAATTGGTAACGCCATCGGGACTTACTTTATCGATCTGGCGCAAAAAGAGATGCAGGAAACGCTTGAAACCTTGCCGTCGCGTGATCTGGCGTACTTTATGGAAGGTACGGAATACTTTGATGATTACCTGAAAGCCGTGGCCTGGGCGCAGCTTTTTGCCAGCCTTAACCGCGATGCGATGATGGAAAACGTGGTAACGGCGTTGCAGAGCATTACGCAGAAAACGGTAAGACAGCCACAAACGCTGGCGATGGAAGAGATCAACTGTCACCACAACTATGTGCAAAAAGAACAGCACTTTGGCGAAGAGATCTATGTGACGCGTAAAGGCGCGGTGTCTGCGCGTGCTGGTCAATATGGAATTATTCCCGGTTCGATGGGAGCGAAAAGCTTTATCGTCCGTGGGCTGGGAAATGAAGAGTCGTTCTGTTCGTGCAGCCACGGTGCCGGGCGGGTAATGAGCCGTACTAAAGCGAAAAAACTGTTCAGCGTGGAAGATCAAATTCGTGCCACCGCGCATGTGGAATGCCGTAAAGATGCCGAAGTGATCGACGAAATCCCGATGGCGTATAAAGATATTGATGCGGTGATGGCGGCACAAAGCGATCTGGTGGAAGTTATCTACACCCTGCGTCAGGTGGTGTGCGTAAAAGGATAAATGATGAAAAGGATGATTGCGCTGGATGGCGCACAGGGCGAAGGCGGCGGGCAGATCCTGCGTTCGGCGCTGAGTCTGTCGATGATAACCGGCCAGCCATTTACCATCACCGGCATTCGTGCCGGGCGGGCAAAACCGGGACTGTTGCGCCAGCATCTGACCGCGGTAAAAGCGGCTGCGGAAATTTGTAGGGCAACGGTGGAAGGCGTGGAGCTGGGGTCGCAGCGTCTGGTCTTCCGGCCTGGTACCGTGCGCGGCGGCGATTACCGCTTTGCTATCGGTAGCGCCGGAAGCTGTACGCTGGTGCTGCAAACGGTACTGCCCGCGCTGTGGTTTGCCGACGGGCCTTCGCGTGTTGAAGTGAGCGGCGGTACCGATAACCCGTCGGCCCCGCCTGCGGATTTTATCCGCCGGGTGCTGGAGCCGCTGCTGGCGAAAATGGGAATTCATCAGCAAACCACATTATTACGCCACGGTTTTTACCCTGCCGGAGGCGGCGTGGTGGCAACGGATGTCTCGCCCGTGGCATCGTTTAACACCTTGCAACTTGGCGAGCGCGGGAACATTGTGCAGATGCGTGGAGAGGTGCTACTGGCTGGTGTGCCGCGCCATGTTGCTGAACGTGAAATCGCTACGCTGGCGGGAAGTTTTTCCCTGCATGAGCAGAATATTCATAACCTGCCGCGCGACCAGGGGCCGGGTAATACCGTCTCGCTTGAAGTCGAAAGTGAAAATATTACCGAACGCTTTTTCGTCGTCGGTGAAAAGCGCGTCAGCGCCGAGGTGGTTGCGGCACAGTTAGTGAAAGAGGTGAAGCGCTACCTGGCAAGCCCAGCGGCGGTGGGGGAATATCTCGCTGACCAGTTGGTACTGCCGATGGCGCTGGCGGGCGCGGGAGAATTTACGGTCGCCCATCCCTCATGTCATCTGCTGACCAATATCGCCGTGGTGGAGCGTTTCTTGCCCGTGCAGTTCAGTCTGACAGAAACAGACGGCGTAACGCGAGTGAGCGTTGAATGATGCAGAGATGTAAGCCGGATCTGGCGCGTTATCAGGCTAAATTCACACTCCATACCCCATCATCTTCAGCAGTTTCTGCGCGTGTTGTACCGCAGCCTGGCGGTGGGCGACGCCGAGTTTTTGATACAGGTTGCGGATATGCGTTTTGATGGTGGTCGCTGCGACTTCCAGTTCACCGGCAATTTGCTCGTTGCTGTAACCGGAGTAAATCAGCCCCAGTACCTGCCATTCACGTTGTGTCAGCGGGCTGGTGCGGATAAGTTCTGGCACTTCCGGATGATTTAGCAGACGTTCAACGAAACTCTCATCGAAATGGGCGAATTTATGTCGATGGTGTTGATTTATTTCCCGCAGAATACGCTGCGCGCGGTGCTGTTCCAGTTCCGGCAACGTATTGAGTTGAATCAGCTGACGTAACTGCTGCGCCATCGCTTCGCCTTCAATAACAAAATGACTGATAAATCCAGTGCGGTTTGCCAGTTTTAATGCATCCAGCAGCACACGCTGGGCGTCGCTTTTACGCCCGGCTTGCCAGTACAACTGATTGAGTAAAAGCAGGTTACGGTTGAGGTCGCTCATCAACCGCAGACTGCGGGCGTTTTCGTTCAGTTCTTCGAGGACAATTTCCGCTGGTTCAAACTCTCCCAGCAAGATTTGTGCGCGGGCAATGTTGCGCCATTGACCTTGCAGGAAGTGATTGTTCGCAAACTCTGGTTTCGCAGTATGGCTCAGCCAGTTGGCGGCAGCCGCTTTATCTCCGGTCATCTGCCAGTAAATCACGCGAACTTTGTTGGCGTTAGAGATCCAGTCGCTGTGATATTTGCCATTCCCCAGCAAGTTTTCCAGACGGTTAAGCTGGCTACGGGCGTTATCCAGATCGCCACGGGCCAGCGAGCATTGAATCAACATTGCCAGGCACTGAAGCTGTTGCTGCGGCTGATAAGACGACAAGACTTCAATCCCGCTTCGTGCCGAGGCTTCGGCTTCATCCAGCCGCGCCCAGGCCCATAGCAGCTGTGCACGGATGCGCACCAGAAACTCATGCATCGGCAACTGTTCCAGATGCTGCTCGTTTATCAACTGGAACGCTTTTTCCTGTGTTTCCCATGCAGTTTGCAGGAACCCTTGGGCAAACAGAATTTCACTTTGCTGGATTAAACTCCACAAGGCGTAGTGCCAAACATCGTGCTGACGTGCCATTTGTTCGGTTTGCTGCATTAACGCCAGTGAACGGGTCAATTCACCTTTGCAGTGCAACACTTCGCCAAGCACGGAGGTTGCCACAATGCGGCTGTAGAACCAGCCCGGAGGCAGTTCTTCCAGTGCCAGTTTTGCCAGCCGTTCAGCTTCATCCGGATTGCCGTCGTTAATGGCCACCTGGGCGCGCAAAGCGTTAAATTCTGCGTGCATGGTGCCTTCTCTGATGTCCTTGATCTCATGCTCGGCACGTGCAAGCAGGGTGTTCACTTCGCCATAGCGATGTTGGCTTTGCATCAGCCACGCCTGCAACAACACCAGCTGTGGGTTTTCCAGCAGGCTGTCCCACGGCAGGGCGTTGAGCGACTCTTCCAGCAGTGACAGTTCGCTATGGTTGAACAAACTCCATGCGTGATTAAGCAGAATATCGCGCAGCATCAGCGCGTCGCCCGCGGCCAGCGCATGATGAATAGCTTCGCTGGGAAAACCTTGCGCCATCCAGCTTTCTGCAGCGGCACGATGAATTTCCGGCAGTTCCGCCGCCAGTTCCCACTGGCAGCGCTGGCGCAGGAAGTTGCCAAACAACGGGTGATAGCAGAACCACTCGCCGGTATCATCCATCCGTTGCAAAAACAGTCCCTGACGCTCAATTTCTTCGAGGCGCATTTGCCCGTTGTCTTCACCTGTCACGCGGGTGATTAGCGTATCGTTCATCGATCGCAAAATGGCACTTTTCAGCAGGAAATGACGTGTTGCCAGATCAACGTTATCTAACACTTCATCGACCAGATAATCAGAAAGATGGCTGGCATTAATGCCCGCCAGGCGACGTGCGGATTTGTGCGCAGAGTGGGTATTCTGTCGGACGGAGAGGGCGATTAATTGTAAAGCCGTTGCCCAACCAGAAACGTCATCGCAAATCCGGCTACTTTCAGCGGCTTCGATGGGTGAAGACAGACGGCAATCAAAAAACTGCTTGGCTTCCTGGTGGGTAAACGCCAGTTGCTGGCTGCCAATTTCCAGCAGTTGGTCACGTACACGCAAATTGGCAATACCCAGTTGCGGAAGATTGCGCGACAAAACTACCAGGGTCAGATTTTCCGGTTGATGACGAATAAAGAAGCGCATTGACTCGTGAATCACTGGGTTAGTGATCAGATGATAATCGTCAATAACCAAGTAGAGCGGCTGGTGCCACTCTGCCAGTTCGATAAACAGTTGGGCAAAAAGTGAGGATAGACTGGCATATTGCCGCTTTTGCGCCATCACTTCACTGGCGGGGCAATGCCCGTTGGTGGCCTGTTGAATTGCGGCAATCAGGTAGCTGGCGAAACGTTCTTGCTGGTTATCGCCGTCATCCAGCGAGTACCAGCCCAAATCGTTTTTGCCTGCCGCCCATTGGGATATGAGTGTGGTCTTTCCGTAGCCCGCAGGACTTGTGATCAGCACCAGCCTGAAGTTGTTCGCGCCGGAAAGTTTAGCCAGCAGGCGCTCACGAACCACGGTATGGTCGAGTCGAACCGGACGACTTAATTTTGACGGAATCAGCATAGTTAATCACTTCACTGTGGAAATTGAGGAAATATTATTTTTTTTGCGCTTCGTAATTAATGGTTATAAGGTCGGCTAGAAATCTGTGCAATGCAAGCGATGACGGTTTTTTATGTGTCTGAATTTGCACTCTGTCACAATTCAAAACCTTTATTAATGTTTCATCTTAAAACTACGCTGATCCAGCGTAGATACTGGATCTTATGGTGTTTTCTCATGGTTCAATAGTGTTATTAAAGCAATGATGCTTCCTTAATTCATGATGAAAGGTCTATCTAAAAAGATGATTTTAATAAATCTATTAAGAATGAGATGAATCACGATTGGTATTTCATTGCTGAAACTATTTCGCTGCTTTACTTAATTTATAGAGTGGCTTTCCGCTTTTTGATAATACGCGACGCCCTTTCTTACTGTTAATCGTCGGTTTTTTTGCGCTCTTTGGCACTGGGCCGATGCTTTTGCAGTTGATTGCACTACCTTTAAGTGTTCGCGATCACATTTTCTTGCTCATCCCCGTCACTCCTCCCCGCCTAATCCCCCGTAGGATGAGGAAGGTCAACATGGAGCCTGGCAAACTAACGATAACGTTGTGTTTAATGTCTAAGAAAACTGGAACTCCTATGTCACAACCCATTTTTAATGAAAAGCAATTTCAGGAAGCCCTGTCACGTCAATGGCAGCGTTATGGCTTAACTTCTGCAGCTGAGATGACCCCTCGTCAGTGGTGGCAGGCCGTGAGTGAAGCGCTGGCGGAAATGTTGCGTGCCCAGCCTTTTGCCAAACCGACGGCGAATCAGCGCCATGTTAATTACATCTCAATGGAGTTTTTGATTGGTCGTCTGACGGGCAACAACCTGTTAAATCTCGGTTGGTATCAGGCTGTTCAGGATTCGCTGAAATCCTATGACATCAACCTGACAGATCTGCTGGAAGAAGAGACTGACCCGGCGCTGGGCAACGGCGGTCTGGGCCGTCTGGCGGCATGTTTCCTCGATTCAATGGCGACCGTCGGACAATCCGCAACAGGCTATGGTCTGAACTATCAATATGGTCTGTTCCGTCAGTCATTTGTTGACGGTCAACAAATGGAAGCGCCAGATGACTGGCATCGCGGTAACTATCCGTGGTTCAGCCATAATGAAGCGCTTGACGTGCAGGTTGGGATTGGTGGCAAGGTCACGAAAGACGGACGTTGGGAGCCCGCATTTACCATTACCGGCCAGGCGTGGGATTTACCTGTGCTGGGCTACCGAAATGGTGTGGCGCAGCCGCTGCGTTTATGGCAAGCGACACATGCGCATCCGTTTAACCTCACCAAATTCAACGACGGCGATTTCCTGCGAGCTGAACAACAGGGCATCGACGCTGAAAAACTGACTAAAGTACTCTATCCAAACGACAACCATACTGCCGGTAAAAAACTGCGTCTGATGCAGCAATATTTCCAGTGTGCTTGTTCGGTTGCCGACATTCTGCGTCGTCACCATCTGGCGGGGCGTAAACTGCACGAGCTGGCAGATTACGAAGTCATTCAACTGAACGACACCCACCCGACTATCGCTATTCCGGAGCTGCTTCGTGTGCTAATCGATGAGCACCAGATGAGCTGGGATGACGCATGGGCAATCACCAGCAATACCTTTGCTTATACCAACCATACCCTAATGCCAGAAGCACTTGAGTGCTGGGATGAGAAACTGGTAAAAGCCCTGCTGCCACGCCATATGCAGGTAATCAACGAAATCAACAACCGCTTTAAGAAGCTGGTGGAAAAAACCTGGCCGGGCGATAAAGCGGTATGGGCGAAGCTGGCGGTGGTGCATGACAAACAAGTTCGCATGGCCAATATGTGCGTGGTAAGCGGCTTTGCGGTAAACGGTGTGGCGGCGTTGCACTCGGATCTGGTGGTGAAAGATCTGTTCCCGGAATACCACCAGCTATGGCCGAACAAATTCCATAACGTCACCAACGGCATTACCCCGCGTCGCTGGATCAAACAGTGCAACCCGGCACTGGCGGCATTGTTGGATAAGTCACTGAAAAAAGAGTGGGCTAACGATCTCGATCAACTGATTAATCTGGAAAAATTCGCTGATGACGAGAAATTCCGCCAGCAATATCGCGAGATCAAACAGGCGAATAAAGTTCGTCTGGCGGAGTTTGTGAAAGTCCGTACCGGTATTGAAATCAATCCTCAGGCGATTTTCGATATTCAGATCAAACGCCTGCACGAGTACAAACGCCAGCACCTGAATCTGTTGCATATTCTGGCGCTGTACAAAGAAATTCGCGAGAACCCGCAGGCTGACCGCGTACCGCGCGTGTTCCTGTTCGGCGCGAAAGCGGCGCCAGGCTACTACCTCGCGAAGAACATTATCTTTGCGATCAACAAAGTGGCTGAGGTGATCAACAACGATCCGCAGGTGGGCGACAAGCTGAAGGTTGTATTCCTGCCAGATTATTGTGTATCTGCTGCGGAAATGCTGATCCCGGCGGCGGATATCTCCGAGCAGATCTCCACCGCAGGTAAAGAAGCTTCTGGTACTGGCAATATGAAACTGGCGCTTAACGGTGCGCTCACTGTCGGCACGCTGGATGGTGCAAACGTGGAGATCGCCGAGAAAGTCGGTGAAGAGAATATCTTTATCTTTGGTCATACCGTGGAGCAGGTTAAGGCGCTGAAAGCGAAGGGCTATGATCCGGTGAAATGGCGGAAGAAAGATAAGGTGCTTGATGCGGTATTAAAAGAGCTGGAAAGCGGTAAATATAGCGATGGCGATAAACACGCGTTTGACCAGATGCTGCATAGCCTCGGTAAGCAGGGCGGCGATCCGTATCTGGTGATGGCGGACTTTGCGGCTTATGTCGAAGCGCAAAAACGCGTGGATGTGCTGTACCGCGACCAGGAGGCCTGGACTCGCGCGGCGATCCTCAATACCGCCCGCTGCGGTATGTTTAGCTCGGATCGCTCAATCCGTGATTATCAGGCCCGTATCTGGCAGGCAAAACGCTAAGGAAGCGCGATGGAAAGCAAACGTCTGGACAAAGCCGCGTTGGCGGCGGGGATCAGCCCCAATTACATCAATGCCCACGGAAAACCGCAGTCGATTAGCGCCGAAACCAAACGGCGTTTGCTTGATGCGATGCATCAAAGTACCGCCACGAAAGTGGCGGTAACACCAGTGCCAAATGTCATGGTGTATACCTCCGGGAAAAAAATGCCAATGGCAGTAGAGGGCAGCGGCGAATTTAGCTGGTTGCTGACCACCGAAGAAGGTACGCAGTACAAAGGCCACGTGAGCGGTGGTAACGCGTTCAATCTACCGACGAAGCTGCCGGAAGGTTATCACACGCTGACGCTTACTCAGGATGAACAGCGTGCTCATTGTCGGGTGATTGTCGCCCCGAAACGCTGCTACGAACCGCAGGCATTGCTCAATAAGCAAAAGCTGTGGGGCGCTTGCGTTCAGCTTTATACGCTGCGATCGGAAAAAAACTGGGGTATTGGGGATTTTGGCGATCTCAAAGCTATGCTGGTGGACGTGGCGAAACGTGGTGGAGCGTTTATCGGCCTGAATCCGATTCATGCGCTCTATCCGGCAAACCCGGAAAGCGCCAGCCCATATAGCCCGTCTTCTCGCCGCTGGCTGAACGTGATTTATATCGACGTCAACGCTGTTGAAGATTTTCAGCTTAGCGAAGAGGCGCAAGCCTGGTGGCACATGCCGACCACGCAGCAGACGCTGCAACAGGCGCGGGATGCCGGCTGGGTAGATTACTCCACGGTTACCGCCCTGAAAATGACAGCATTGCGGATGGCGTGGAAAGGTTTCGCGCAACGTGATGATGAGCAGATGACCGCGTTTCGCCAGTTTGTTACAGAGCAGGGCGACAGCCTGTTCTGGCAGGCAGCCTTTGATGCGCTACATGCCCAGCAAGTGAAAGAGGACGAAATGCGCTGGGGCTGGCCAGCATGGCCTGAGATGTATCAGAACGTGGATTCGCCAGAAGTGCGTCAGTTCTGCGAAGAACATCGCGATGACGTCGATTTTTATCTCTGGTTGCAGTGGCTGGCTTACCGCCAGTTTGCCGCCTGCTGGGAGATAAGCCAGGGCTATGAAATGCCGATTGGCTTGTATCGTGATCTGGCGGTTGGTGTAGCAGAAGGTGGGGCAGAAACCTGGTGTGACCGTGAATTGTATTGCCTGAAAGCGTCGGTTGGCGCGCCGCCGGATATCCTCGGCCCGCTGGGGCAGAACTGGGGCTTGCCGCCGATGGACCCGCATATTATCACCGCGCGCGCCTATGAACCGTTTATCGAGCTGCTGCGCGCGAACATGCAAAACTGCGGCGCATTACGAATTGACCATGTGATGTCGATGCTGCGTTTGTGGTGGATACCGTATGGCGAGACGGCGGATCAGGGGGCATATGTTCACTATCCGGTGGATGATCTGCTCTCGATTCTGGCACTCGAAAGTCAGCGTCATCGCTGCATGGTGATTGGGGAAGATCTCGGCACTGTACCAGTAGAGATTGTCGGTAAACTGCGCAGTAGCGGTGTTTACTCCTATAAAGTGCTCTATTTCGAAAGCGACCACGAGAAGACATTCCGCGCGCCGAAAGCGTACCCGGAGCAGTCGATGGCAGTTGCGGCGACACACGACCTGCCAACGCTTCGCGGTTACTGGGAGAGCGGTGATTTAACGCTGGGCAAAACGCTGGGGCTGTATCCGGATGAAGAGGTGCTACGCGGTTTGTATCAGGATCGTGAGCAGGCGAAGCAGGGGCTGCTGGATGCACTGCACAAATATGGCTGCCTGCCTAAACGCACCGGGCATAAGGCGTCGCTGATGGCGATGACGCCGACGCTTAATCGTGGTTTGCAACGCTACATTGCCGACAGCAACAGCGCCCTGTTAGGGCTACAGCCGGAAGACTGGCTGGATATGGCGGAACCGGTAAATATTCCTGGAACCAGTTACCAGTACAAAAACTGGCGACGCAAGCTTTCCGCAACGCTTGAGACGATGTTTGCCGATGATGGGGTGAACAAGTTGATTAAGGATCTGGACAAGCGGCGCAGGGCGGCAGCGAAGAAGAAGTAGAGTACGTTTGATGCCGGATGCGACGCTTGACGCGTCTTATCCGGCCTACTAATTAATGCCGAATCGTAGGCCGGATAAGGCGGTCACGCCGCATCCGGCCATCAGTGTTATCAAATCACCATATTCAGCAGCAGACAGCCAACCAGACCGCACACTGAGATAATGGTTTCCAGCATCGACCAGGATTTGATGGTCTCGCCGATAGTCAGGTTAAAGTACTCTTTGAACAGCCAGAAGCCCGGATCGTTCACGTGCGAGAAAATCACACTACCGGAACCAACCGCAATAACCATCAGCTCTGGGCTAACGCCTGTCGTTGCAATCAGCGGCGCAGCGATACCACCTGCAGTGATTGCCGCAACGGTTGCGGAACCCAGCGCGATACGCAGTACGGCAGCAATCGACCAGGCCATCAGCAGCGGAGAAATGTTGGTTTCGTGCATCATGGAAGCAATGTATTTGTCCACGCCGCTGTCTACCAGCACCTGCTTGAACGCACCGCCACCACCGATGATCAACAGCATCATCGCAATGATTTTGATGGAAGAAACCAGCGTGTCGTTAATCTGATCCATTGAACGGCCACGGTTCAGACCAAAGGTGAACATCGCAATCAGCACGGCAATCAGCGTTGCCATTACCGGGTCACCGAGGAACTCCGCCACCGGCAGGAAAGCGTGACCTTTCGGCAGGATCATTTCGGCAATCGCACGCATCGCCATCAGCACAACTGGCACCAGAGAAGTCCAGACGCTGACGCCAAAGCTCGGCATCTCTTCTTCGCTGAAGGTTTTCGCGCTGTACAGACCTTCCGGGATTGGCTTATCGATACCTTTCAGCACGCGAGCGTAAACCGGACCCGCGAGAATCACGGTCGGGATTGCCAGAATGGTACCGTACAGCAGGGTTTTACCCATATCGGCGTTGAAAATGGTAGCAATCGCAGTCGGGCCCGGATGTGGCGGCAGGAAGCCGTGGGTGACAGACAGCGCAGCGGCCATCGGTACACCAACATACAGCAGCGGGATATTTGCCGCCGCGGCGATGGTGAACACCAGCGGCAGCATCAGTACGAAGCCCACTTCATAGAACAGGGCAAAACCAACGGTAAAACCGGTTAGTACCACGGCCCACTGGATATGTTTTTTACCAAATTTGGCAATCAGCGTGGTGGCGATACGTTGTGCACCGCCACAGTCTGCCAGCATTTTGCCCAGCATCGCGCCAAAACCCATGATCAGGGCAAGGCTGCCGAGCGTCCCGCCGACACCGGCTTTGATAGAGCCAATAACTTTATCCAGTGGCATACCTTGCATTAATCCAACAGCAAGTGCCACCAGGACGAGAGCGATGAAACCGTTCATTTTGAAGCGAATCATCAGGAGTAATAACAAGATTACACCGACAGCAACAATGACTAATGGCATGATTTACCTGGCCTTTCATTTGTTATGGGTAACGTCAGGCTTCTGACGATAAATTCTGATCGTCCCAACTGGGAACAGAGATATAACAGCACCATGGCTGACGACTTCTAAAACTAGTTAGTGTAGTCAGATGTTATGAGTGTGTTTGGTGCCCATGCAAATGATACGGGTAACATCGCGTGCTTGAGAATCACCAGAGCGGGGTAAATTTAAATTATGAGAGGTTGGTCATATTATCGCGGGGAAACGTAGGGATTGGATTTGCCGAGACAATATAGCGCTAATGCCTGGCAGATGGCCCGAAAAGACGCTTTAGCGTCGCATCGGGCAATCTACAAAAGAGAGGGTAACTTAGTAGTAGGAGTGTTCGCCGCGCTGGTGTTCGGTGAGATCGCGTACACCTTTCAGCTCCGGGAATTCGTTCAGCAGCTGCTTCTCGATCCCTTCTTTCAGCGTCACATCGACCATTGAACAACCGTTACAGCCGCCGCCGAATTGCAGAATGGCGTAACCGTCTTCGGTGATTTCCATCAGCGAAACGCGACCACCGTGACCGGCAAGTTGCGGGTTGATCTGCGATTGCAGCATGTACTCCACACGCTCCATCAGCGGCGCATCGTCAGCTACTTTACGCATTTTGGCATTCGGGGCTTTCAGCGTCAGCTGAGAACCCAGCTGGTCGGTAACAAAGTCGATCTCTGCATCTTCCAGGTAAGGTGCGCTTAACTCATCAACATACGCGGTCAGCAGGTCAAATTTCAGGGCGGTATCGGTGGCTTCCACAGCGTCCGGCGGACAATAAGAAACACCACATTCAGCGTTAGGCGTGCCAGGGTTAATCACAAATACGCGGATTTGTGTCCCTTCTTCCTGGTTTGCCAGCAGTTTGGCAAAGTGCGCTTGTGCAGCATCGGAAATACGGATCATAGTAATGGCCTAATAGTTGACTATTTTAGTTGGTTATAATACGCCCATCATCGAGGCTCTACAAGGTTCGACAAAGGCACCAGACCTGGACTGTCGCCGCACCATTGCGTAAAAGCAGCTGCGCAATCTCTGCGACGGTACTTCCGGTGGTAACGACATCATCCACAATCACCATATGGCGACCTTGCACGGGCAATTCAAGGCGAAAAGCATTCTTCAGATTGCGTCTGCGTAGTCGGGCGCTGAGGAAATGCTGGGTCGCAGTGGCTCGTGTACGCATGACGGCTTCGCTATCCCATTGGCAATTCAACCAGCGTGATAACGGCTGACACAGCAAGTCGCTCTGATTAAACCCCCGATGCCAGTGACGGCGCTGCCATAACGGGACGCTGACGATACGATCCGGCAGTTGTAATCCGGTAGTCCGACGGGCGTGTAAGACTTCTAATAGTAACAGACGTGACAGGGCGCTGGCGATTTCGCTGCGTAGCGAAAACTTAAGCTGGTGGATGAGCGGACTTAAGGGGGGCGCATAGTCGGCGACCGTGACCAGTCTTTGCCATGGCGGCGGTTTTTGCAGGCAGCGACCGCAAGGAAGATGTGAGTGTGTGGCAGGTAATCCACATTGTGGGCATAGCGTTTTATCTGTACGGGCGGCACGAGAGCATACCGAACAAATCCCCCAGTGACCTAACGCCAGCGGCATTCGGCATAGCCAGCATAATCCCGGTACTGTTAGCATATGTTCATCCTTGTAAGTAAAAAGAGAACAATAGCGGATGAATAACATCTGGTGGCAGACCAAAGGTCAGGGGAATGTTCATCTTGTGCTGCTGCACGGATGGGGACTGAATGCCGAAGTGTGGCGTTGCATTGACGAGGAACTTAGCTCGCATTTTACGTTGCATCTTGTTGATCTTCCTGGCTTCGGGCGCAGCCAGGGATTTGGTGCGCTGTCGCTTGCTGATATGGCTGAAGTGGTGCTGCGACAGGCGCCGGACAAAGCTATCTGGCTAGGCTGGAGTCTCGGCGGGCTGGTGGCAAGCCAGATTGCGTTAACCCATCCCGAGCGTGTTCAGTCGTTGGTTACCGTGGCATCGTCGCCGTGTTTTAGTGCTCGTGACGAGTGGCCGGGGATAAAACCGGACGTGCTGGCAAGTTTCCAGCAGCAACTGAGTGAAGATTTTCAGCGCACAGTAGAACGGTTCCTTGCGTTACAAACCATGGGTACAGAAACGGCGCGCCAGGATGCGCGAGCGCTGAAGAAAACCGTTCTGGCGTTACCGATGCCGGAGGTTGACGTGCTTAATGGCGGACTGGAAATTCTGAAAACGGTCGATCTCCGTCAGCCGTTGCAAAACGTACCCATGCCGTTTTTGCGATTGTATGGCTATCTCGACGGTCTGGTGCCGCGCAAAGTGGTGCCGATGCTGGATGAACTCTGGCCGCACAGCGAGTCATACATCTTCGCCAAAGCGGCCCATGCGCCGTTTATTTCGCATCCGGTCGAGTTTTGTCACCTGCTGGTGGCGTTGAAGCAGAGGGTGTAGGTGGTAAGTGAGAGCTAATTATTGTGGGTCGATTAAATTCACCAGTTTACTGATAACTTCACTAATCAATGCTTCATCGGCAACGGTATGAAATTTAGCGCCACGGGCAATAAGATCGACGGCTTTTAGCTGGTGACAAAGTACAACGCCATGCAGGCTACCGGTTTGCGTATCATGGGGGAGGACGTTCACTGTCACCCCTGTGGAACGCGCTGCATTTGCGCCTGTTGAAATTGGACAGCACATAGCAACTTTTAAAACATTGTTGAGTTCTTTGTCCGTTACCACAATGCAATAATGTGGTCCGCGAAGTTCATGTCCGGCAACCGGATCAGGGTTAAAATACCATATCTCTCCACGATGTGGCGTCCTTGCCTTTACCATGCTTCATTACCTTTTTTTCCTTCAGCCCATCCTTCTGTGGACTGATTTAACTCCGTAATTTCGTTTTCATCGATCTGGCTCAACAACTGCGCGACGGTAAGACGCCCACGCGGTTTGTGCTCTGTGGGGCGCAAATTAACACTATCGCCTTTTTTCTCCACGGTAAGTTCCGTCCCTGGTGACCATCCAAGATCGGTAGCAAGATCTCGTGGGATAGTAACGATCATGGCTCCTCCTTGTTGCCGTAATTTCACTGTCTGCATATTAGTTCCTTAAGTGCTACTTTGTGTTACATACAAGATAGCACAAAGTAGCACTTAAGCAGGGGATAGTGTCTACTGACTCGCCGCAGCCAACTCTTCTTCTGACAGCCCGGTAAATCGTATGATGTCCGCAAGAGGGACTCCGGCATCCAGCATGGTTTTGGCAATAGCACGTATACCATTCTGAAACCCCTCCTGCCGCAATCTTTCCGCAATAGTCATTAAACTCTCCTTATGTTTCGGTGAACGTTCGGCCACACCGTCGATAAAATCGTTAAAACGCACCGCATCGCCAGTCTGTAGTATGTAATTAAACAGCCCTTTGATTTGTCTGTCATTAGCGTATCCACTACTTAATAAGCAGGCCATTTGCTCTACCAGCCCCATCAGGTCGCGTTGACGAATATGTTTTTGAATTAACTCCAGCAGCGCCATGCGTCGGTGCTGCATGATTTCATCATCAGGCATGACGGTGACATCAATCAGCGGAAATGCAGAGGCATAAAGCTGCCTTGCCAGTTTGGGATCGGCAAAACAATCCAGCCAACACAGCGAATAGGGATAGGGGCTTTCAATACCGTGATAAAACAACAATGGCACTACCATCGGCAACGTTTTGTGTCCAGCATCCAGGTGGTTTTGCATTGCGGCAATGGCGTAGCGCATCATGCGAAATGCGATCAGTTTGTTTGAAGTGCTTTGATGTTCAATCAGGCAATAGATGTATCCTGGCCCTTGTTCCGTTTTCACCGACCACAGTACGTCGGAATAACTTTCACGCAGATCGTCATCGATAAAACTGCTCGACTCCAGCTTGAGGGTTCTCATATCACAGAGCGCGTGAATGGGTGCCGGTAAATGGAACGCAAGAAAATCGCGTGCCGTGTCTGGTTGGCGTAAAAAGAGTTTGAACAGCGCGTCGTGTGGGGTGGAACTCTGCTTTTTGTTCATGGCGTTCCTTCACCTGTTGTTTGAATGCCGCGACTTTACGCGCCACCCCACGACTGTGCACTAGCCCGTTTTCATCCCTGCGAGACGCTTTCAGAGGAACTTACGCTGTGCTGCAAGAATTGCATTTTTATGGAAAGCCGCACGCAAAAAAAGCCCGGTAGCAAACGCATACCGGGCTTTTCAAAACAGGCGATGGAGTATGGTTAACGCAGCGCCCACCACTCGCGCAGACAGGCTTTTCCTTCCGGGCAGCTTTTACAACTGCCGGAGAGGCAGCCGTCAGGTTCTTCCTGAATCCGCACGGCTTTGCCCATACTTTCCAGTTGTTGCAGCATGGCGTTAATCATTGGCTGTGGAGTGTTCAATGTCTGGCTTATCTGGGCCGCTTCCATACGCCCCCGTAACGCCAGCAAATCACGCACCTGAATGAGCGAAGCCATTGCTGTATCCTTAGTGGCAATCGCCAGTGGTGCTGGCTGCACAGCAACTGCTTACCGACTTGCGCGTTGCCAGCAGTTCGATATCCACCCGGCTACGCGCGCGGCGCAGCAAACCGATAACCACGATGTTAAACAGGATAACCGCCAGAATGCACACCAGGCTGTAGGTTGGATGCTGGCTGTAGCTGGCAACCTGATAGAACAATGTTGCCAGCGAGTAAGCGATATTCAGCCCCCACAGGATGGAGAAGCCCATCCAGCCACGGCTTGATTCACGGGCGATAGCACCCATCACCGAGATGCACGGTACATACAGCAGGACGAAAATCAGGTAGCTGTAAGCGGCAGCTGCGCTACCGAATTTCTGATCCATCACGCCCATCGCCCCGGTACCCATTTCGCCGTCGCCTTTGCTTGCTTCAATGGGGTTCATCAGTACGCTAAGACTGAAGGTGTCTTTCAGGCTCTGCCAGGTTTCATCTACCGCGCTGAACAGCTCTTCACCGAGGTTAAATTCTGCTGGATTGAACTCTTCGTCCTGAATATTTTCTGCGGTGTAGAGAGTGTTGAGCGTACCCACCACCACTTCTTTCGCCATGGCACCTGTAAACAGGCCAACCGTTGCCTGCCAGTTATCTTCATGTACGCCAATCGGTTTGAAGACCGGGGTGATCACACGGCTAACGGAAGCCAGTGCCGAGTCGTTGATGTTATCGACGATTTTCCCGCTCAACGAGAAGCTGTTGAAGGCGCTCAGGAAAATGCTGACGATGATGATCACTTTACCAGCACGCAGAACGAAGCCTTTCAGACGCTGCCAGGTCTGGATAATCAGGCTTTTAACGTGTGGTACATGATAGACCGGCAACTCCATGACAAACGGCGTCGCTTCACCGCGCATGATGGTGTACTTGAGCATCAGGCCAGTCAGCACCGCCATCACGATACCCAGCATATACAGCGAGAAGACCGCCAGCGCGCCGTTCTGCCCGAAGAAGGCAGCCGCAAATACTGCGAAGATAGCCAGACGCGCGCCGCAGGACATAAACGGTGCCATCATAATGGTCATCAGGCGTTCACGCGGCGCATCAAGAGTTCGCGCACCCATCACAGACGGCACGTTACAACCGAAGCCGACGATCAGCGGCACAAAGGATTTCCCCGGCAAGCCCAACGCCTGCATCAGACGGTCCATCACAAACGCCGCACGCGCCATATAACCGGAGTCCTCGAGGAAGGAGAGGAACAGATACATCATGCCGATCTGCGGCACCAGCGGCAGCACAGTGTTAATACCGCCGCCCAGGCCCTGGGCGAGGAAGATAGTCAGCCAGTCCGGGAAGTGGAGCGTGTAGCCAATCCACTGAATACCATGCACAAATAGTGCCACGGAGCCGACGTCAAACAGCGGCTGTAACGCCCCGCCGATGTTGATAGCCAGCAGGAACATCAGGTACATCACAAAGAGGAAAATCGGCAGCCCGAGGAAACGGTTGAGCACGATTTTATCCACTGCCGTGGTGAAGCGACTGGGTTCTGCCGTCAGCGTGTTGCTTACCACATCGCAGATAGCAGCAATACACTGGTAACGCGCATCGGCAATATGCAGCGCCGGATCGTCCATCTCATTACGCAGACGGGCGAGGGCGGCATCCAGATGCTGCGACGCTTCACCGGCGTAGGCGCGGCTGTAGATATCGCCTTCCAGCATTTGCAGACCCAGCCAGCGACGCTGTTTCAGCGGGATGTCGGACGGCATCACTTTTGCCAGTGAATCTGCTTCGTTGAGCAGCGGCTGTGCGTAATGCACCAGTTCTACATTGTCGTTGGCTTTGTAGCGGTCAATCGCCAGTTTCAGAGCTTCGATACCGCGACCACGCGTGGAAACCAGCGGGATCACCGGGCAGCCAAGACGCGCCGACAGCGCATCAATTTCAATGCGAATATTTTGCTTCTCGGCAATGTCGAGCATGTTCAGCGCCACGATGCAGGGAATACCGAGTTCCAGCAGCTGTAGCGTCAGATACAGGTTACGCTCAAGGTTAGACGCATCCACCACGTTAATCAGCAGATCGGCGTCGCCACTCAAAATGTAGTGGCAGGCGATTTGCTCGTCCAACGACGTCTGCGATGAAATAGTAGTCAGAGAATAAGTACCGGGCAGATCCACCAGCGTGACCTGATGATCGGTGGTGGAAAACTGACCCTCTTTACGTTCGACGGTAACGCCAGCCCAGTTTCCTACACGCTGACGTGCTCCGGTGAGCTGGTTAAATAAGGTTGTCTTGCCAGAATTTGGATTACCAATTAAGCCAATGGTTAATTTTTTCATTGTTGTTATCACCGTATTAACAGGAAACCGCTTCCACTTCTAATAAGGCCAGATCTTTTTTGCGTAATACCAGGCTTACACGACGGGTTTCGATATGAATGGGATCGCCGAGTGGAGCGACGCGCACCACATTAAAAGAGGAGCCAGGTAACATGCCAAGAGAAAGCAGCTTCTGACGATATGCCGGGCTGATTTCACGGGAAAAGCCAGTGATTTTCCACGCAGTATCTGGAGTGTATTGCATAGGTGCCTACTTGTTTCTCATTAACTGGATAACTACCTCATGGGGCGTTTGACAGCGACATGGGACCAGATGATTTGCCAACGAAGGAGAGATTAAATAATCAACAGTACAATGATAATGAGAATGGTTTCTATCAGCAATACTTAAAATGTGTGCGAATGTTGGTTTAGATAATAATCTGCGTGAATGTTGATGTGGCTCAAGGTTATATCGGAGCAAAAATATAATTCGGAGGACGAATTATTATGGCTGCTTAATGTTTTATTAAGGTTTCAATTGTTAATGTTGTGATAAATATTAACGAAATATAGTGTGAGTTTCGTTGCGGAATAAAAATGCCGGAGATATTCTCCGGCATTTTTATGTCAGGCAAGGCGTTCGTTGCCAGATGTGGCGTGAACGCCTTATCTGGCCTACGATTTCGTGCAAATTCGAACCGTAGGCCAGTCGGAGCGTTTAACGTTTTTTGCCCATTGCTGCCGCCAGCGCATCCATCATCGCGCTATTACCGGCAGGCTGCGCTTCACGCCCACGCGGTTTGGCTGCCGGGCGGTTGTTTTGCGGGCGATCGTTACCGCCGCCGCGACGAGCGTTGGTTTCGCCAGGCTGCTCGTCCAGACGCATGGTCAGGGCGATACGTTTACGCTGAAGATCCACTTCCAGCACTTTCACCTTCACAATGTCGCCTGCTTTCACCACGGTATGCGGATCTTCCACAAACTTGTTCGACAAAGAAGAGATGTGAACCAGGCCGTCCTGATGTACGCCGATATCAACAAAAGCACCAAAATTGGTGACGTTGGTGACAGCACCTTCGAGGATCATACCCGGTTGCAGGTCGTTCATCGTTTCGACGCCATCAGCAAACTGAGCGGTTTTAAATTCCGGACGCGGATCGCGACCCGGTTTTTCCAGCTCTTTGATGATGTCGGTTACTGTCGGCACACCGAATTTCTCATCGGTGAAATCAGACGCTTTCAGATTACGCAGTTCACTGCTGTTACCCATCAGATCTTTCAGCGCCTGCTGTGTTGCTGCCAGAATGCGTTCCACCACCGGATAGGCTTCCGGGTGAACGGTAGACGCGTCCAGCGGGTTATCGCCGTGGTTAATGCGCAAGAAGCCCGCGCACTGTTCGAAGGCTTTCGGCCCCAGACGGCTCACTTTTAACAGTTGCTGACGGTTCTGGAACTGACCATTTTCATCGCGCCAGGCCACGATGTTTTGCGCCATCATGCGCGTCAGGCCCGCCACGCGAGTTAACAGCGGAACAGAAGCAGTATTCAGATCAACGCCAACGGCGTTTACGCAGTCTTCTACTACTGCATCCAGCTTGCGGGCCAGCTGCGTCTGGCTGACGTCATGCTGATACTGACCAACGCCGATAGATTTCGGATCGATTTTCACCAGCTCCGCCAGCGGATCCTGCAAACGGCGGGCGATAGATACTGCGCCACGCAGAGAAACGTCGAGATCCGGGAACTCCTGCGCTGCCAGCTCGGAAGCCGAGTAAACCGACGCGCCAGCTTCGCTGACGATCACTTTCTGCGCGGTAACCTTCGGGAACTGCTTCTGGACATCAAGATAGAAACGCTCGGTTTCGCGGGAAGCCGTACCGTTACCGATCGCTACCAGTTCAACATTATGTTTTTCACACAGGGCGGCAACGGTCATCGCCGCCTTTGCGGCCTGTCCGGTGTGCGGATAAATGGTATCGGTTGCTACCAGTTTGCCCGTTGCGTCGACCACCGCTACTTTTACCCCGGTACGCAGACCCGGATCGAGGCCCATCGTCGCACGCAGTCCGGCAGGGGCCGCCATCAGCAGATCGTGCAGGTTACGGGCAAAGACATTAATCGCTTCATCTTCCGCACGTTCGCGCACGGTTCCCATCAGTTCTGTTTCCAGGTGCATCAGCACCTTGATGCGCCACGTCCAGCTCACCACGCCTTTGCGCCAGCTATCCGCCGGGGCATTGTTCAGGCGCAGGCCGAGATGATCCATGATGATTTGCTCGCAATAGCTCTCTTTCGGCGGCTCGTCGAACTGCGGATCGGCATTCAGCGAAAGCTGGAGTACACCTTCGTTACGCCCACGGAACATCGCCAGCGCGCGGTGAGAAGGCACCGTTGACAGCGGTTCGTGATGATCGAAATAGTCGCGGAATTTCGCGCCTTCCTCTTCTTTACCGTTCACTACGGTCGACACCAGATGCGCGTTCTTCCACAGATAATCACGCACTTTCGCCAGCAGCGCGGCATCTTCGGCAAAGCGTTCCATCAGGATATAACGCGCGCCGTCCAACGCGGCTTTGGTATCTGCCACGCCTTTATCGGCATCAACATATTGTGCAGCGGCGACTTCTGGCGTGTGTGATGGATCGCTCCACAGTAGGTCAGCCAACGGCTCAAGCCCTGCTTCAATGGCGATTTGCCCGCGGGTACGACGTTTCGGTTTGTAGGGCAGGTAAAGGTCTTCGAGTTCGGTTTTGCTCAAGGTAGCGTTGATGGCATTCGCCAGCTCGTCGGTGAGTTTACCTTGCTCAGAAATGGACTTGAGAATAGCCTGACGTCTCTCTTCCAGCTCGCGCAGATAGCTCAGACGCGTTTCCAGATTACGCAGCTGCGTGTCATCCAGACCGCCGGTGATTTCCTTACGATAACGTGCGATAAACGGCACGGTATTCCCTTCGTCAAGCAGGCGAACGGCAGCGTCAACCTGTTCCGGGCGCGCCTGGATTTCACCCGCAATAATGCGGCAGAACGAATCATTCATCATGGTTTGAGTTCATCTTTTCGGATCAAAAATCAGGGGATAGTTATACGGACTGGCTGGCAAAAATGCCAGCCATCGGCAGGAGGTTAAGACTCTTCCTTACGGTTTCACGTACTCGATAGCATTAACATACCAGCTCGCTTCCCCGGCAGGGGTATTCACCACCGCCAGATCGCCCACCTCTTTTTTCAGCAATGCGCGGGCCATCGGGGAATCGATAGAGATGTAATCTTTACGGCCAAAGATTTCATCGTAGCCGACGATACGGAAACGGTGAGTAACGCCATCGTCGTTTTCAATCTCTACCCACGCGCCAAAGAAAACTTTGCCTTCCTGCTGGGGCGAGTAATCGACGATTTTGAGATTTTCCATGCATTTAGTGAGATAGCGCACACGACGGTCGATTTCACGCAGGCGCTTTTTATTATACTGATAGTCAGCATTTTCGCTGCGGTCGCCCAGACTTGCGGCCCAGGTCACCTTCTTTGTGACTTCCGGGCGCTCTTCACGCCAGAGATAATTTAGCTCTTGTTTGAGTTTTTCATACCCTTCCCGGGTAACCAGGGGCGTTTTCATCTCGTTGATTCCCTTTGTCTGTTTGATAATGCGCACATTGGGTATAACGTGATCATATCAACAGAATCAATAATGTTTCGCTGAATAAATTGTATACTTAAGCCGCTGTTTAATATGCTTTGTAACAATTTAGGCTGAAATTCATACCAGATTTAGCTGGTGACGAACGTGAGCTTTTTTAAGAATACACGCTTACAAATTGTTGCGAACCTTTGGGAGTACAAACAATGCAAGAGAACTACAAGATTCTGGTGGTCGATGACGACATGCGCTTGCGTGCGCTGCTGGAGCGTTATCTCACCGAACAAGGCTTCCAGGTTCGAAGCGTCGCTAATGCAGAACAGATGGATCGCCTGCTGACTCGTGAATCTTTCCATCTTATGGTACTGGATTTGATGTTACCTGGTGAAGATGGTTTGTCGATTTGCCGACGTCTTCGTAGCCAGAGTAATCCGATGCCGATCATTATGGTAACGGCGAAAGGGGAAGAAGTTGACCGTATCGTTGGCCTGGAAATTGGTGCTGACGATTACATTCCAAAACCATTTAACCCGCGTGAATTGCTGGCCCGCATCCGTGCGGTGCTGCGTCGTCAGGCGAATGAACTGCCGGGCGCGCCGTCACAGGAAGAAGCTGTGATTGCTTTCGGTAAGTTCAAACTTAACCTGGGTACGCGTGAAATGTTCCGCGAAGATGAACCGATGCCGCTGACCAGCGGTGAATTTGCGGTTCTGAAGGCGCTGGTCAGTCATCCGCGTGAGCCGCTCTCCCGCGATAAGCTGATGAACCTTGCCCGTGGCCGTGAATATTCCGCAATGGAACGTTCCATCGACGTGCAGATCTCTCGTCTGCGCCGCATGGTGGAAGAAGATCCGGCGCATCCGCGTTACATTCAGACCGTTTGGGGTCTGGGCTACGTTTTCGTGCCGGACGGTTCTAAAGCATGAGGCGATTGCGCTTCTCGCCACGAAGTTCATTTGCCCGCACGTTATTGCTCATCGTCACCTTGCTGTTCGTCAGCCTGGTGACGACTTATCTGGTGGTGCTGAACTTCGCGATTTTGCCGAGCCTCCAGCAGTTTAATAAAGTCCTCGCGTACGAAGTGCGTATGTTGATGACCGACAAACTGCAACTGGAGGACGGCACGCAGCTGGTTGTGCCTCCCGCTTTCCGTCGGGAGATCTACCGTGAGCTGGGGATCTCTCTCTATTCCAACGAAGCTGCCGAAGAGGCCGGGCTGCGTTGGGCGCAACACTATGAATTCTTAAGCCATCAGATGGCGCAGCAGCTGGGCGGTCCGACGGAAGTTCGCGTCGAGGTTAACAAAAGCTCGCCTGTTGTCTGGCTGAAAACCTGGCTGTCGCCCAATATCTGGGTACGCGTGCCGCTGACCGAAATTCATCAGGGCGATTTCTCCCCGCTGTTCCGCTATACGCTGGCGATTATGCTGATGGCGATTGGCGGGGCGTGGCTGTTTATTCGTATTCAGAACCGACCGTTGGTCGATCTCGAACATGCTGCTTTGCAGGTCGGTAAAGGGATTATTCCGCCGCCGCTGCGTGAATATGGCGCTTCGGAGGTGCGTTCGGTTACCCGAGCCTTCAACCATATGGCGGCTGGTGTTAAGCAACTGGCGGATGACCGCACGCTGCTGATGGCAGGGGTAAGTCATGACCTGCGCACGCCACTCACGCGTATTCGCCTGGCGACCGAGATGATGAGCGAGCAGGATGGCTACCTGGCGGAATCGATCAACAAAGATATCGAAGAGTGCAACGCCATCATTGAGCAGTTTATCGACTACCTGCGCACCGGGCAGGAGATGCCAATGGAACTGGCGGATCTTAATGCGGTGCTTGGTGAGGTGATTGCCGCGGAAAGTGGCTATGAGCGTGAAATTGATACCGCGCTTTATCCTGGCTGCATAGAAGTGAAAATGCATCCGCTGTCAATCAAACGTGCGGTGGCGAATATGGTGGTGAACGCTGCCCGTTACGGCAATGGCTGGATTAAAGTCAGCAGTGGCACCGAGCCAAATCGCGCCTGGTTCCAGGTGGAAGACGACGGTCCGGGTATCGAGCCTGAACAGCGTAAGCATCTGTTCCAGCCTTTTGTCCGCGGCGACAGTGCGCGCACCATTAGCGGCACGGGACTAGGCCTGGCGATTGTGCAGCGTATCGTGGATAACCATAACGGGATGCTGGAGCTTGGCACCAGCGAGCGGGGCGGGCTTTCCATTCGCGCCTGGCTGCCATTACCGGTAACGCGGGCGCAGGGCACGACAAAAGAAGGGTAAATAAACGGGAGGCGAAAGTACCTCCCGTTTTTTTCGCTTCTAATACATTATGCTCACAACACGAGAATATAGACTCATCGTGTTGATAAGATTATTCAACTTCCATATTGCTACTTACATTGCAAAAGCCAACCTGATGAATGTGAGCTATTTCACGAACTTTTTTCAATGCGTCATCTGCTACAGACCAGCTGAATGCCATATAGATAATATTTTTTCCAATTGAATAGTCGGTCAAATAAACATCTAATCCTGACTCCTCCAGCTTATCGAACTGTTCGTCATCGGGGGCATCCGGCCCATTTAAATTAGGGAAGGTTTGAATCAGAGTTGAGTAAAAATTTCTAAGGGCGGGGCTGCTTATTTCTGAATTATTGTAGTCGTGTTGTTCACTCCACGAAGTTTGCTTCTCATACCATTCCATAAAAACAGCCGGATCTTGTGGGGCTGCACTACGTTCAAACACCATTAAATCGTAGCTCATTGATGCTTCCTTTCTACTATAAAAAATCCCCCGAATCTCGCGAAACGGGGGATTTCGTCGCTTAACTTAACCGATTACAGCTTCGGACCAGCCGCTACCAGCGCGGCACCCGCTGGGGTGTCGGTGTATTTATCGAAGTTGTCGATAAACAGTTTCGCCAGCGTTTCAGCTTTTTCCTGCCACTGTTCCGGAGAAGCGTAGGTGTTACGCGGATCGAGGATCTTCGTGTCTACGCCCGGCAGTTCGGTCGGGATCGCCAGGTTAAACATCGGCAGAGTGAAGGTTTCTGCGTTATCCAGCGAACCGTTGAGGATGGCGTCGATAATGGCGCGGGTATCTTTAATGGAGATACGTTTGCCAGTGCCGTTCCAGCCAGTGTTAACCAGATATGCCTGCGCGCCCGCTGCCTGCATACGTTTTACCAGCACTTCTGCGTACTGAGTTGGGTGCAGCGACAGGAATGCCGCGCCGAAGCAGGCAGAGAAGGTTGGTGTCGGTTCGGTGATGCCACGCTCTGTACCAGCCAGTTTGGCGGTGAAGCCTGAGAGGAAGTGGTACTGAGTTTGATCGGCAGTCAGGCGAGAAACCGGCGGCAGTACGCCAAAAGCATCTGCGGTCAGGAAGATAACTTTAGTCGCGTGGCCCGCTTTGGAAACTGGCTTAACGATGTTATCGATGTGATAGATCGGATAAGAAACGCGGGTGTTCTCGGTTTTTGAACCATCATCAAAGTCGATGGTGCCATCTTCACGTACAGTGACGTTTTCCAGCAGTGCATCGCGACGGATAGCGCCATAGATTTCTGGCTCTGCTTCTTTCGACAGTTTAATGGTTTTCGCGTAGCAGCCGCCTTCGAAGTTAAACACACCGTCATCGTCCCAGCCGTGCTCGTCATCGCCAATCAGGCGACGTTTCGGGTCGGTGGAAAGGGTGGTTTTACCGGTGCCGGAAAGGCCGAAGAACACCGCAACATCGCCTTTCTCGCCAACGTTGGCGGAGCAGTGCATAGAAGCGATACCTTTCAGCGGCAGCAGGTAGTTCATCATTGAGAACATCCCTTTCTTCATTTCGCCGCCGTACCAGGTGCCACCAATCAGCTGCATGCGCTCGGTGAGGTTAAACGCCACGAAGTTTTCAGAGTTCAGACCCTGTTCTTTCCACTGCGGGTTGGTGCACTTCGCGCCGTTCATGACGATAAAGTCAGGTTTGAAACCTTCCAGCTCTTCATCACTCGGGCGAATAAACATGTTCTTGACGAAATGCGCTTGCCAGGCCACTTCGGTGATGAAACGTACGGAAAGGCGAGTATCCGGGTTAGCGCCACAGAAAGCATCAACCACGAACAGGCGTTTGCCGGAAAGCTGTTTGGTCACCAGGCCTTTCAGATGTTGCCAGGTTTCCGGAGAGAGAGGTTTGTTGTCGTTCTTACCTTTGCCTTTGTCTGCCCACCAGAAGGTATCGCGAGTCGTATCGTCACGGACGATATACTTATCTTTTGGTGAACGCCCGGTGAAGATCCCGGTATCCACGGCAACGGCACCCAGATTAGTTAACACCCCGCGCTCATAACCTGTCAGGCTCGGATCGAGCTCTTCCTGATACAGCAGGTCGTAGCTTGGGTTGTAAACGATATCATGTACGTCACTGATACCATAAGCCTCGAGTTCTTGCGGGGTCAAACCATTGTTAACGCGCATTTCACTGCTCCTTAGCCAATATGTATTGCCTGAATAGTAAAGTCTTTTTGGGGGTGTTAACCGCGACAAGGCTCATAGATTTACGCATCTGGAGAAATTCATATTTGACAAAAAACTCCGTGATTCCTGTCACGAAACGGTTGCTATTATCGCAGAAATAGCATTCCAGGTGTGGAAAATGTTCCTAAAAGGTTAAATGTTAGTTTAATTGGCCATTATAATGTGAGTTAAATCTCATTCTTGATTGAAATTTATGTAAAATCAATCAGTAAAGTATCGATTCACCACCGCAAAATTTTTTGTAAATTTTTCTTAAAATAAATATTAGTACTGCCTGAATGCAATAATTAACCTTCCTTTTGATTCCGGATCACGAACATGGATAACGTTGAAATTTCACCTGCAACACGGTGGGGAATGGTCGCCACTGGATTAATCCAGGGGCTGGTTTGCTATTTTCTGATAACCTGGCTGGCTGTGGACAATAACAACTGGCTTGTTTACGGCATTCCTGCGACCGTGGCGCTTTCATCCGTTTTGTTATTCACCGTGGAATCCTTCAAACAGAAGCGTTTGTGGGGGTGGCTGGCGCTGGTATTTATTGCCACCCTGGCGATGAGCGGCTGGCTGAAGTGGCAAATTGATGGCATGAGTCCCTGGCGAGCGGACCAGGAACTCTGGGAATTTGGTTGTTATCTGCTGTTAATGGCGATGTTGTTATTGCCTTGGGTACAACTGAATTTGCACGACAGAAAAGAGCGAACGAACTATAGCTTTTTTTACCAGTCAGCGTGGCATAACGCTCTAATATTGATGGTGATTTTGATCACTAATGGTCTGACATGGCTGGTACTTTTACTGTGGAGTGAGTTATTTAAACTTGTTGGCATCACGTTTTTCAGTACCCTCTTTTTTTCAACCGACTGGTTTATGTATCTTACGCTGGGCCTGGTTACCGCGCTGGCAGTCATTCTTGCGCGGACTCAATCGCGGTTAATCGCCTCTATTCAAAAGCTCTTCACGTTAATCGCCACAGGTTTGCTACCACTGGTTTCACTGCTGACGCTGCTGTTTATTATCACTTTGCCCTTTGCTGGTTTGAATACGATTTCCCGCCACATCTCCGCCGCTGGGCTGCTTTTAACTCTGGCCTTTTTGCAGTTGCTCTTAATGGCCATTGTCCGCGATCCGCAAAAAGCATCGCTTCCCTGGACTGGCCCGTTGCGTTGCCTGATAAAAACGTCTCTGCTGGTGGCGCCGCTCTATGTGTTGATCGCCGCCTGGGCTATATGGATGCGGGTCGCTCAATACGGCTGGACTACCGAACGCTTGCACGGCGCACTGGCGGTGGTGGTGTTACTGGTCTGGTCGCTGGGGTATTTCGTCAGTATTGCCTGGCGTAAAGGGCAAAATCCCCTTGTTCTTCAGGGCAAAGTGAACCTTACGGTTTCGTTATTGGTGCTGGTGATACTGGTGCTTCTTAATTCACCGGTGCTGGACAGTATGCGCATTAGCGTGAACAGCCATATGGCGCGTTATCAGAGTGGCAAGAACACGCCAGACCAGGTAAGTATCTACATGCTCGAACATAGCGGTCGCTATGGGCGTGCAGCGCTTGAGTCGCTGAAAAGCGATGTCGAGTATATGAAAGACCCGAAACGCAGGCGGGGTCTGCTGATGGCGTTTGATGGAGTGCAACGTCTTCAGCAGCAGATATCGGAAAAAGCATTAGCTGATAATGTATTTATTGCCCCAGGTTCTGGCAAACCTGATACGACATTCTGGTCGGTAGTGATGAAAAATCGCTATAACGCAATGATATGTATTGAAAAAGATGCCTGCGTGCTGGTAGAGCAAGATCTGAATAGTGATGGTAGGGCTGAGCGGATCCTGTTTGCCTTTAATGATGAAAGAGTCATTGTCTATGGTGTTGATCCTGCCGGGAAAGAATGGAAAGAGATTACGATGAGTTCACTTCCGCGTGTAATAACGAAAGAGAAATTACTCACAGCGGCGAAGGATGGAAAACTGGGGACGAAGCCTAAAGTGTGGCGCGATCTTACGGTGGATGGTGAAACGCTGGATTTGAATCTGAATTAATGACAGCGCGGTTGGATGCGGCGCCTTATCTTACCTGCGATAAATTGCATTTAATCCGTAGGCCAGATAAGCGCAGCGCATCAGGCAATTTAGTTATGATATCCGGCAGAGTCATCTCTGCCGGACATGGCGATTAATGAACCTGCGGGTCTGCCGGAGACGCATTGTTGCGGATCTCGGCAATATCCATTGCATTGAACAGATAGTGGTTACCACAGTAATCACAATGCATGTCAATTTCGCCTTCTTCCGCGAGGATGCTATCAACTTCTTCATCCGGCAGCGTTTTCAGCGCGCCTGCGCAACGTTCACGCGAGCAGGTGCATTTGAACTCAACATCCTGCGGATCGTAAACCGTCACCTCTTCTTCGTGGTATAAGCGCCACAAAACTTCGTTTGCCGGTAACGTCAGCAGCTCTTCAGTTTTGATGGTTTCGGTCAGCGTCGCCAGGTGGTCGAAGTCGTCTTGCTGGGCATTTTGCGCAGGCATTACCTGCAACAACATACCGCCCGCAGCCGGTTTGCCATCTACGTCGCCGGTGCGAATAAACAGGCGCGTCGGCAGCTGTTCAGAACGCATAAAGTAATCTTCCAGGCAAGCCGCCAGGGTATCACCTTCCAGACCAACCACGCCCTGATAGCGTTCGCCTTCGCTCGGGGTAATGGTGATCACCACGTAACCATTGCCGACCAGCGTTTTCAGGTCGGCATTTTCTGGAATTTCGCCCTGCACGCGCGCAACACCGCGCATCTGCTGTTTGTTGTTACCGTTAATAACCGCCAGATTCATCGGACCGTCGCCTTGCAACTGTACGGTGATATCACCATCAAACTTCAGCGTAGCGGTCAACAGGCTGGTCGCGACCAGCAGTTCTGCCAGCACGTTTTTCACCGGCTGCGGATAATCGTGATTCTCAAGGATCTGTTGCAGGGTTTCCGAAACGGTTACCAGTTCGCCGCGAACGGCAAAGTTTTCAAACAGATAGCGATGTAATTGGTCATGTTGCGGCATAATCATCTCTCTTGCAGGTGACAGTTATTCACTGTCGCCGTGTTTAAATCGTAACAGGTCACGGCGCTCTTTTTTGTCCGGGCGCCGGTCCGGGTGCGGCATGGTTAAGGCATTAAGTTTACGTGCCAGCGCCATTTTTTCGCGTTTCTCTACGCTTTCCGCAGTCTCTTCATACAACAAGACCGCCTCGCTGGCGGGGCGACGCTGTTCAGTAATCGCCTTTACAATCACCGTTCGTTCGTCATTTCCCTGGCGCAGCGTGAGCGTGGCATTCAGCTCGACGACTTTACTCGGCTTGCTGCGTTGCCCGTTGTAATGCACCTTACCGCCTTCAATCATTTCGCGGGCCAGCGCGCGGGTTTTATAAAAACGGGCGGCCCATAGCCATTTATCCAGTCGAACCTCAACAGCCGGTTTTTCTTTCATGGCGTCTCCTTCACATTAGCGAGGGGATCAGGCGGCGGTAGTCATTCAGTGACGGATGGCGTTCATACTGTTTTTCGGCTATTCCAGAGTCAGGGTTGGTGACGCCGAGACAGTAACGAATACCAAATTGCGCGGCAGCATCGAGAATGGCTTCGCTGTCATCAATAAACAGCGTTCTTTCAGCTTTCAGACCCGTAGCTTCGGCCACCGCATGCCATAACCGCTGATCCTCTTTCGGATAACCAAATGTGTGGGTGGAAAGTAATAAATCAAGGTGTGCGTCCAGACCCGTATGCTCAAGTTTAACGGCCAGGTTATGTGGATGGGCGTTAGTGAGCAAAATTCGCTGCTTGCCGCTGGCTTTCAGCGCTTCGAGAAACGGAATAGTATCTTCACGCAACACAGCACGCGGCCCCATCTCGGTGGTCATCGCACAGATATCCAGACCCAGTTGCTCGCTCCAGTAATCAAGACAGTACCAGTTTAGCGTATGCTGCACGTCGTGATATTGCCGGCGCATATATTCCATTGCTTCCTGTGGCGTAACACCGTTTTTCGCGCCCCATGTTTCAGGCACCAGCTTTTGCCAAAAATAGTTATCGAAGGCGAGGTCGAGCAACGTGCCGTCCATATCCAGCAGAACGGTGTCTACGTCCTGCCAGGCAATGTTGATATGCATGGGGGAAATCTCCAGAGTGAAGCAATTTGCGCGACAGGGTAGCATAACCTGCCGCGCAAACGTGTTATTCGATGAGGCTTTCTGAAGACGTGAGCAGCGTCGGATTCAGGCAGCTTTCGTAATATTCCTTAATCTCCATCATGCGGGTGCGATGACGCTGGTAACGACGCCAGGCCTGCACGCCATTATAGATGGCACAACCGAACATCGTCAGTAGCAGTAATGTGGTGCCGAGATAGCGCCACAGGCCAGAACGGTCCGGAATAGGGTGCAAGCTGATATGCTGCGTGCCGTTGGCATCGGTGAAAATATTGGTGACGATCCCCTCGGCGTTAAACGGTGTATGCATCAACATTTGCGCCAGCTTCTGGAAAGCGTTCCATTGTTCTTGCGCCGGGTAGTCATAAAGTGAGGCTGCTGGCCACGGTTGATCGACAAAATCGCTGCCTTCGTCGCTGACAATCAGGAAGCCGCCAGGCGCTGGGCTATTCAGTGATTGTGCCGCTCGCGCCGTTTCATGAGTGATAAACGGTGCGGTGGAAGTCGCCACCAGATTATCCAGCGATTCTGCGCTCACCGGGCGGAGTAATACATTCACACCATCAAGTTTTCCTGCGTTGGCGCGTTTCACCAGTGCGTCCCAGTCCTTACTGTTGCCAAGATTCACCAGGGCGTTTTTTAAGCGCACACAATCATCTTTGGCTGCACAGAGATCTGCTGTCTTCAGTACGATGTCGCCAAAGTCATCAAGCAAAACCATGCCGGATTTCTGAATCGCAGAACGTAATGAGGCACTGACGCGTGATTCATCTTCTGGTTTAGGGTGCAGTTGACGGTTTACTGCTTCGGTCAGTGCCGTAGCTTTGTTAACCAGTTCCGATTCCGGTAATGGCAATGAACGGGCGTCATTCCAGATGATTTGCGAGCAGTCAAACGGCAAAAACGGTGAATTGGTTTTCGCGCTCCAGGTGCCGGAAGTGCGGATATTACACATGCCTGTACCACTTAGACGTAAGGTATCGCCTACGCGTACGCCAGCGTCCGCAAGTTGTTTAACACTGGTGGCCTCAATAGTCTGCGCGCCTTTCATCCACGAGAGAGTGAATTTCAGCGGCATATCCAGTGGGATCCAGAACAGCAGCATAAACAAGACTATCAGCGAACCGGCTGCGATAACCGTGCTGCGTAGCCAGTGCTGCAACGGGAAGTTTTTTACTTCGTCATGCAGCGAAAGATAGCGCCCCTGGCGCACGACGTGACGGTCGAGGTAGATATCGATATCGGTTTGTTGTCCGAGATCCTGGGCAATGTAAGGTTGCCAGTGCGCGGGGTAGACCAGATCGATAATACCAAGCGAAATATTGTTAATCTGTTCCTGAGAGTTTTCACCAAACAGCCCCCAGCGACGCGGTGTCCCGCGCAGGCAGTGGATTTCCCTTAGGGAGGATTTGGCAGGTGGCGCATATAATCCCCACAGGCCCGCGCCCAGCAGCAGCAGCGCGCCGCCAACTAACCACGGGACAAATACATCCGGGGTCACCAGGCAGAAATAGAACATCAGGAATGAGGCGACAATCAGCAGCGCTTCCCGCAATCCTCGTGGGCGGCTAAGTGCATACTCTTCGTGCGTTTCCTGGCGAATGTTGAGCAACTCAATTTGTTCGCTCTCTTCACCGCGAATCGATGCCTGCGTTGATGGAATAGGTTGTAACGTGTAACCGCGAGTCTCCTGCATATACTCTTGCAGCGTATGGCCGTTGAGTGAAATGACTAATGGGAGTGAGTCGGTATAAATCAGTTCAACGGTGTTTTCGTCGTTGATGTACTGCTCCCAGAAAGGCGGCAGGTGGACTTCTACCGAGTCAAGGTAGTAGCGCCATTTATTGGGATCGTCGGTAGAGATGCCATAACGTGTGATAGCGTGCGTCAGCATCATCACATTATTGCTTTCGGCGTTCAGCGTCAGAGAGACAGGCGCCGTGCTGGCACCCGTCGGACCGGGAACCTGCAAAATCTGCGTCAGGCTTTCGAGATAATTTTCAACGGCGCTACGTTCTTCAGAAGTGAGTTTGCGCGTTTGCGCATCAGCGAAGGCGTTAGCCCAGGGCAATTGTCGCCGCCTGGTGCGGGTTTTTATCAGCCATCCCGCAAGTAGTGAGCAGGCCAGCAAAGCAGCTAAAAAAATCACAATGGTGCTCATGCTTTCCCCATCTTACTTAATTTGTCAGGCGTGATTATTCGCACCCTGGACACAATATAGGATTCTGCGGTTGGCTATCGGCAAGCGTGGAGTTGAACTTGAGCATCATTAAGCGCATCCCAGTAACCGCTGATCATAGCAAACCCTCTGAGGGCGGAATATCAGCAAATTCCTGGAGTTATTTCAACCTATTGACTTTTAATTTGATTTGAGAACGATTATTTATCAGGTTGCATAAATGTAAATAACATGCAATTCACATTGCCGAAACGGTGTCCGATATCGCACAATAAATACTGATTTCACTGCAAAGATTCCACAATGAGAAAATCATTACAAAAACCCACCATTCTGAATGTTGAAACTGTAGCCCGTTCCCGACTGTTTACCGTCGAAAGCGTGGATCTGGAGTTCAGCAATGGCGTGCGGCGTGTTTATGAACGAATGCGTCCAACCAACAGGGAAGCGGTGATGATTGTGCCTATTGTGGACGACCATCTGATCCTGATTCGTGAGTACGCGGTGGGAACTGAATCCTACGAGTTAGGGTTTTCGAAAGGGCTGATTGATCCCGGTGAAAGCGTCTACGAAGCAGCTAACCGCGAGCTAAAAGAAGAAGTGGGATTTGGTGCGAACGATCTGACTTTTTTGAAGAAACTCAGCATGGCGCCGTCTTACTTTTCCAGCAAAATGAATATTGTGGTGGCGCAAGATCTCTACCCGGAATCGCTGGAAGGCGATGAGCCGGAGCCGCTACCGCAGGTTCGCTGGCCGCTGGCGCATATGATGGATTTGCTCGAAGAGCCTGACTTCAATGAAGCGCGCAATGTCAGCGCGCTGTTCCTGGTACGTGAGTGGTTGAAGGGGCAGGGACGGTTGTAAATACGTAGATCTTGCCTGATGCGTCATGCATATCAGGCCTACGGGGTTCCTGCAATGTATTGAGTTTTCAAGATTTTGCATGCCGGCTAAGGCGTTCATGCCGCATCCGGCATGAACAACGCGCACTTTGCCAGCAAACTGAAAAGGCGCCGAAGCGCCTTTTTAATCAGAACAATTCCTGTGCCTCACCATTATCGATAATGGTCGTTCCCACCTCGCGCACCGCTTGCTGTGTAGGCTGTGTACCTTCAATGAAGTACTCTTCGCGGCTGTTGCCGCCGCTGGCCAGTTGCCCAGTGCTGCGATCGATATTCACCGTCACAATACCCGGCGGCGGCGTCAGCGGTTGTTCCGGTACGCCTTCCAGAACGGCTTTCATATAAGCGTCCCATGCAGGCTGCGCGCTTTTAGCACCACCTTCATAACCAGAGATCTGATCTTTAATTGCCCCGGAAGCCGTGGTATGACCGAGATTACGACGGTGGTCGTCAAAGCCAATCCATACTGAGGTTACTACGCCTGGTCCGTAACCCGAGAACCATGCATCCTTCGAGCTGTTGGTGGTCCCGGTTTTCCCGCCGATATCATGACGTTGCAAATCACGACCTGCGCGCCAGCCAGTACCTTGCCAGCCTGGTTCACCAAAGATATTGGTGTTCAGTGCGCTCTTAATCAGGAATGCCAGCGGAGTGCTGATAACGTGCGGTGCATACTCCTGCGCGCCGGTCTTCGCGACTAATGTCTGATTAGCTTGCTCCAGTTGCGGCATCGGCACCGAAACATTTTGCTGCTCGCGGGAGATAGCCACGTCTTCAACGTCGTTATTTTCCAGCACGTTCGATTTTTGCGTATCGCCATAAATCACCGGGATATCGCATTCCGGGCAAGCTACTTTCGGTTTCGCTTCGAAAATCACGCCGCCCTGGTCGTTTTCAATTTTGCTGATAAACCACGGATCCACCAGGAAGCCACCGTTCGCCATTACTGCATAGCCGCGCGCCACCTGCAGCGGCGTGAAGGACGCGGAACCCAGCGCCAGCGATTCGGTATGAACAATGTTTTGCGCCGGGAAGCCGAAGCGTTGCAGATACTCTGCAGCGTAGTCAACGCCCATAGCCCGCATTGCACGCACCATCACTACGTTCTTCGACTGACCCAGTCCCTGACGTAAACGGATTGGACCGGCATATTGCGGCGGTGAGTTTTTCGGCTCCCAGTCAGAACCAGCACCGGCGTCCCAGCGAGAAATCGGCACATCGTTCAGCATACTTGCCAGCGTCAGACCTTTATCCATTGCTGCGGTGTAGAGGAACGGTTTGATATTCGAACCTACCTGACGCAGCGCCTGAGTTGCGCGGTTAAACTTGCTCTGGTTGAAGTCAAAGCCACCAACCAGCGCCATGACGGCACCGTTTTGCGGATTGATCGACACAAGCGCCGAGTTCACCTCTGGCACCTGCGCCAGCCACCAGGCATCGCCAACCTGGCGAACCCAGATTTGCTGACCCGTTTGCACCACATCAGTCACTTTACGCGGCGTTGGTCCCTGTTGAGTGTCTGAACGGTAAGGACGCGCCCAGCGAACGCCTTCCATACGCAACGTTACGGACGTTCCGTCAGCCAGCATCGCTGTCGCTTCCTGCGGATTGGTGCTGGTAACTGCGGCAGGCAGCAGCGGACCGTAAGTCGGCAACGCTTTCAGAGTATTGGTTATCTTTTTGGTGTCCCACGCCGTCTCACCCACTTTCCACAGCACATTAGCCGGGCCGCGATAACCGTGACGCATGTCGTAGTCCAGCACGTTGTTACGCACCGCTTGCTGCGCGGCCTGCTGAACTTTGCGGGTAATGGTGGTGTAAATGCGATAACCGTCTTCATAAGCGCTTTCGCCGTAACGGCTATACATCTCCTGACGCACCATTTCGGTGAGATACGGCGCCGAGAAGGCAATTTCCGGCGCGTGATAATTGGCGTTAATCGGCTCACTACGCGTCTGATCATATTGCTGCTGGGTGATATACCCTTCGCTCAACATACGCGACAGCACAACGTTACGCCGCGCGACGGCGCGATCCATTGAGTAGAGCGGGTTGAAAGTGGATGGGGCTTTTGGCAGCCCGGCAATCACCGCCATTTCGTTCAGCGTCAGTTGGTCGACCGTTTTACCGAAATAGACTTGTGCCGCAGCACCGACACCATAGGCGCGGTAACCGAGGTAAATCTTGTTCAGATAAAGCTCGAGGATCTCGTCTTTAGTCAGCAACTGTTCAATACGAATCGCGAGGAAGACTTCCTTAATCTTACGCATCAGCGTGCGTTCCGGACTGAGGAAGAAGTTTCTCGCCAGTTGCTGGGTAATGGTACTCGCCCCTTGTGACGCGTGACCAGAGAACAACGCCACACTTGCCGCACGGAAGATCCCCACCGGGTCAACGCCGTGATGCTCATAAAAGCGGCTGTCCTCCGTCGCGATAAAGGCTTTCACCATTTCCGGCGGGATTTGATCCAACGTAACCGGAATACGACGTTTTTCACCATATTGCGCAATTAGCTCGCCATCGGCGCTGTAAATCTGCATCGGAATTTGCAGGCGAACATCTTTTAATGTCGCCACATCCGGCAGTTGTGGCTCGATGTAGCGGTAGAGGCCATAAATCGAGCCTGCTCCCAGCAGAATGCAACAGACTGCAAGGATCAATAAATACTTTACGAACTTCACTGGAAATTTCCGATTTGGTTTCATTTGGGCAGTTTATAAACAAACGCGCGGTAGTATAAAGGCAAGCCAGACGCATTGATATACCCGTCAGAGTGACGGGTGATAAGGAGATCATCACAATGGCATTTAAGAACTGGCAAATTGGGTTGCATTTACAACAGCAAGAAGCGGTGGCGGTTGCTATCGTGCGTGGTGCAAAAGAATGTTTTTTGCAACGTTGGTGGCGTTTGCCGCTGGCGACAGACATTATCAAAGATGGACGCATTCTCGATACAGAGCGGCTGGCAAAAACGTTGTTACCGTGGAGTCGTGAACTGCCGCATCGACATCACATTATGCTGGCATTTCCTGCTGGTCGAACGTTACAGAGGGCATTTCCACGCCCGGCGATGTCTCTCGGTGAGCGAGAGCAAACGGCATGGCTGGCAGGCACAATGGCACGCGAGCTGGATATGGAACCGGACTCCCTGCGCTTCGATTATAGCGAAGATTCACTAAGCCCGGCCTATAACGTGACCGCCGCGCAAAGCAAAGAGTTGGCAACGTTACTTACCCTGGCAGAAAGATTGCGTGTTCACGTTAGCGCAATTACCCCAGATGCCTGCGCTTTACAACGGTTTCTGCCTTTTTTACCCCCTCACAAGCAATGTCTGGCCTGGTGTGATCACGAACAGTGGTTGTGGGCGACGCGTTATCGCTGGGGGCGCAAGCTGGTGGTGGGGATGACAAGCGCGAATGACCTTGCAGCGATGTTATCCGTGGATCCCGACAGTATCGCAATATGCGGCGAAGGCGGATTTGACCCCTGGGAGGCGGTTTCTGTTCGTCAGCCGCCGCTACCGCCACCAGGTGGAGACTTCGCCATTGCGCTGGGGCTGGCGCTTGGGGAGAGTCGCTAATGAACCCACCAATCAATTTTTTGCCCTGGCGACAGCAACGCCGTGCGGCCTTTTTTCGCTTCTGGTTGCAGATGTTTGTTGCCCCTCTGCTGCTGACCGTAGGGATAACGCTAATGCAGCGTCTGGCATATAACGCCGAAGCACGCGTAGACGCCATTTTGCTCGAGGGAGAACAACAACTCGCCCGTAGCTTACAGGTCACTAAGCCACGTTTGTTGGAACGCCAACAGTTACGCGAACAGCATTTGCGACGTCAGCGTCAGCGACAATTTACCCGCGACTGGCAACCAGCGCTGGAAGCGCTGGCGACGCTTTTACCAGAAAAAGCCTGGCTGACCACGCTGAGCTGGCAGCAGGGAACGCTGGAAGTCAAAGGACTTACGTCGAACATCACAGCACTAAATGTGTTGGAGAAGTCACTCCGTGAGGATGCCTCTTTTCAGCTCAACCAGCGAGGGGCCACGCAGCAGGATGCACAAGGGCGCTGGCAATTTGCGTACCGGTTAACAAGGAAGGTTAGCGATGAACTCGCTCTTTGACTGGTGGTTTGCCACATCTCCTCGTACCCGTCAGTTTGGCTGGGCAGTCTGGTTGCTGGTGTTATTCACAATCATCGTTCTTTCATTGGCCCATCAGGAAGAGAGCGACGCATTAATTCGACTGCGGGCAAGTAATCACCAGCAGTGGGCTGCACTGCATCGCCTGGTAGACACCACACCCATCCGCGAAGAAAAGACGTTGCCCTTTTCGCCGCTGGATTTTCAGTTGCCTGGCGCGCAACTGGTTTACTGGCATCCGTCCGCCCAGGGAGGGGAGTTGGCGTTGAAAACGCTCTGGGAAGCGGTGCCGTCGGCATTTACACGACTGGCAGAGCGCAACGTCAGCGTAAGTCGTTTTTCGTTAAGCGTGGAAGGTGATGAACTCTTGTTCACGCTCCAACTGGAGGGGGCGAATGATGGCTAAACGTTGGCTGCTGGCTGGTGTTGCATTATGGCTATTAACCGGCATGCGCGACCCGTTTAAACCACCGGAAGATCTATGCCGGATTAGCGAACTTACCCAGTGGCGCTATCAGGGGATGGTAGGAAGAGGCGAGCGCGTTATTGGCGTAATAAAAGATGGGCAAAAGAAATGGCGACGGGTGCAGCAAAACGATGTGCTGGAAAACGGCTGGACGATCTTACAGCTGACGCCAGACACACTAACGCTGGGAACCGGGACAAACTGCGAACCGCCACAGTGGTTGTGGCAACGGCAAGGAGATACAAATGAAGCAATGGATAGCCGCACTACTGTTGATGATGATACCCATCGTGCAGGCGGCAAAGCCGCAAAAAGTCACGCTGATGGTGGATGACGTTCCGGTTGCTCAGGTTTTGCAGGCGCTGGCCGAACAGGAGAAGCTAAACCTGGTGGTGTCGCCAGACGTCAGCGGTACGGTATCGCTACATTTAACGGATGTTCCCTGGAAGCAGGCGCTACAAACCGTAGTGAAAAGCGCCGGGCTGATAACGCGTCAGGAAGGCAATATTCTTTCAGTGCATTCCGTTGCCTGGCAAAATGAAAATATCGCCCGCCAGGAGGCAGAGAAAGCACGGGCGCAGGCAAACCTGCCGCTGGAAAATCGCAGCATTACCCTGCAATACGCCGATGCCGGAGAGTTGGCGAAAGCGGGGGAGAAGCTACTTAGCACCAAAGGCAGCATGACCGTTGATAAACGCACTAATCGCCTTTTGCTGCGCGATAACCAGGCGGCGTTAACTGCACTGGAACAGTGGGTCATGCAAATGGATTTGCCGGTAGGCCAGGTTGAACTGTCGGCACACATTGTCACCATTAATGAAAAAAGTCTGCGCGAGTTAGGCGTGAAATGGACGCTGGCCGATGCGCAACAAGCTGGCGGCGTTGGGCAAGTGACTACGCTCGGTAGCGATCTCGCGGTGGCGACGGCGACGACGCATATCGGTTTTAACATTGGGCGGATCAACGGACGTTTGCTGGATCTGGAGCTTTCCGCACTAGAACAGAAACAGCAACTGGATATCATCGCCAGTCCACGTTTACTGGCTTCGCATCTCCAGCCTGCCAGCATTAAACAGGGAAGCGAAATTCCGTATCAGGTTTCCAGTGGTGAAAGTGGTGCAACATCGGTGGAGTTTAAAGAGGCGGTACTGGGAATGGAAGTCACGCCCACGGTGTTACAAAAAGGTCGCATCCGGCTGAAATTACACATCAGCCAGAACGTTCCGGGGCAGGTCCTTCAACAAGCCGATGGCGAAGTGCTGGCAATTGACAAGCAGGAGATCGAAACGCAAGTCGAGGTCAAAAGCGGAGAAACGTTGGCGCTGGGCGGCATTTTTACCCGTAAAAATAAATCGGGTCAGGATAGCGTACCGCTGTTGGGTGACATTCCCTGGTTCGGGCAATTATTTCGTCATGACGGAAAAGAAGATGAACGACGTGAGTTAGTGGTGTTTATCACGCCACGACTGGTTTCCAGTGAGTAAACCGCCGCAAAAGCGGTGATGTTTTTACGTTGAACGTGTTTCATCTATTTGACGCGCGCAGGTATTTAGCATACAAGGAGTACCGATTTGAGAGTTGGTGCTCTTAGCTGCCTGCGTTTTATGATGATGATTTATCATTCAGGCGGCATTTTGCTGTCTTTTTTACGCTAATCTTACCCGGTGATTTATCGCCAAAGCGGTGATAGCAAGGCAGCATGCCTGCAGCGACCAGATATGCAGAGGGATGGGCGATTTATTCAGTTGCCAAACCTGCTGGAGTATTGAGATAATTTTCAGTCTGACTCTCGCAATATCTTATGAGGTTTCAGTTCATGTCCTGCTGCGCTCTCTGAGCGAAGCGGGTTTATCATTAACGAATAGTCTTAGTAGTACCGAAAAAATGGCAGAGAAACGCAATATCTTTCTGGTTGGGCCTATGGGTGCCGGAAAAAGCACTATTGGGCGCCAGTTAGCTCAACAACTCAATATGGAATTTTACGATTCCGATCAAGAGATTGAGAAACGAACCGGAGCTGATGTGGGCTGGGTTTTCGATTTAGAAGGCGAAGAAGGCTTCCGCGATCGCGAAGAAAAGGTCATCAATGAATTGACCGAGAAGCAGGGTATTGTGCTGGCTACTGGCGGCGGCTCTGTGAAATCCCGCGAAACGCGTAACCGTCTTTCCGCTCGTGGCGTTGTCGTTTATCTTGAAACGACCATCGAAAAGCAACTTGCACGCACGCAGCGTGATAAAAAACGCCCGTTGCTGCACGTTGAAACACCGCCACGTGAAGTTCTGGAAGCGTTGGCCAATGAACGCAATCCGCTGTATGAAGAGATTGCCGACGTGACCATTCGTACTGATGACCAAAGCGCTAAAGTGGTCGCAAACCAGATTATTAACATGCTGGAAAGCAACTAATTCTGGCTTTAAATACACTCGTCTGCGGGTACAGTAATTAAGGTGGATGTCGCGTTATGGAGAGGATAGTCGTCACTCTCGGGGAACGTAGTTACCCAATTACCATCGCATCTGGTTTGTTTAACGAACCAGCTTCATTCTTACCGCTGAAATCGGGCGAGCAGGTGATGTTGGTCACCAACGAAACTCTGGCTCCTCTGTATCTCGATAAGGTCCGCGGCGTACTTGAACAGGCGGGTGTTAACGTCGATAGCGTTATCCTCCCTGACGGCGAGCAGTATAAAAGCCTGGCTGTACTCGACACCGTCTTTACAGCGTTGTTGCAAAAGCCGCATGGCCGCGATACTACACTGGTTGCACTTGGCGGCGGCGTGGTGGGCGATCTTACCGGTTTCGCGGCGGCGAGCTATCAGCGCGGCGTTCGCTTCATTCAAGTCCCAACGACGTTATTGTCGCAGGTTGACTCCTCCGTTGGCGGCAAAACCGCGGTAAACCATCCCCTCGGTAAAAACATGATTGGCGCGTTTTACCAACCTGCATCGGTGGTGGTAGATCTCGATTGTCTGAAAACGCTTCCTCAGCGTGAGTTAGCTTCGGGGCTAGCGGAAGTCATCAAATACGGCATTATTCTTGACGGCGAGTTTTTCCACTGGCTGGAAGAGAATCTCGACGCGCTGCTTCGTCTGGATGGCCCTGCAATGGCGTACTGTATTCGCCGCTGCTGTGAGCTGAAAGCAGAAGTTGTCGCCGCCGACGAGCGTGAAGCTGGCTTACGTGCTTTACTCAATCTTGGACATACCTTTGGTCATGCCATTGAAGCTGAAATGGGCTATGGTAATTGGCTACACGGTGAAGCGGTTGCTGCGGGTATGGTAATGGCGGCGCGCACATCGGAACGTCTCGGGCAGTTCAGTTCTGCCGAAACGCAGCGTATTATTACCCTGCTCACGCGGGCTGGGTTACCGGTCAATGGGCCGCGCGAAATGTCCGCGCAGGCATATTTACCGCATATGCTGCGTGACAAGAAAGTTCTTGCGGGAGAAATGCGCTTAATTCTTCCGCTGGCAATTGGTAAGAGCGAAGTTCGCGGCGGTGTTTCGCACGATATCGTTCTTAACGCCATTGCTGATTGTCAGTTAGCGTAACAACAAGAAAGGTCAGGCCGCTTATCCGGCGGTTTATTAGCTTCAGGTTAATTGCAACGTGGTAAGCATTAACCTTTTAGTGGGGTGTTAAATGGATGAATTCAAACCAGAAGACGAGCTGAAACCCGATCCCAGCGATCGTCGTACTGGTCGTTCTCGTCAATCTTCTGAGCGTTCTGAACGTGGCGAACCGCAGATCAATTTTGATGATATTGAACTTGATGATACGGATGATCGCCGTCCGACCCGCGCGCAAAAAGAGCGCGATGAGGAACCGGAAATCGAACAAGAATATGACGAATCCGAAGATGAAACGGTGGATGAAGAGCGTGTAGAGCGGCGTCCGCGTAAGCGCAAAAAAGCAGCCAGCAAACCTGCTTCTCGTCAGTATATGATGATGGGCGTCGGTATTCTGGTTCTGTTGCTGTTGATCATCGGTATCGGTTCTGCGTTAAAAGCCCCCTCGACCTCTTCCAGCGATCAAACTGCGTCTGGCGAGAAGAGTATTGATCTTGCTGGCAATGCGACCGATCAGGCGAATGGCGTGCAGCCAGCACCGGGAACCACGTCTGCGGAAAATACTCAGCAGGATGTTTCTCTGCCGCCGATTTCTTCTACGCCGACCCAGGGGCAGACCCCGGCGGCAACGGATGGTCAACAGCGTGTTGAAGTACAGGGTGATCTGAACAATGCCCTGACCCAGCCACAAAATCAGCAACAGCTGAACAATGTGGCGGTAAATTCGACATTGCCGACCGAACCCGCAACGGTTGCGCCAGTACGCAATGGCAATGCATCGCGCGACACGGCAAAAACGCAAACCGCTGAACGTCCGACCACCACGCGTCCGCCGCGTCAGCAGGCAGTGATTGAACCGAAAAAACCGCAAGCAACTGTGAAAACCGAACCGAAGCCGGTAGCACAGCAACCGAAGCGTACCGAACCAGCAGCGCCAGTGGCGAGCTCGAAGGCACCGGCTGCGACTTCTACGCCAGCGGCAACGCCAGCGCCGAATGCGACTGCCAGCACGGAGCCGGCACAAACGGCATCTCCGGCGCAAACCACGACAACACCAGCTGCTGGGGCGAAGAGCGCGGGTAATGTTGGTTCGTTGAAATCGGCACCGTCAAGCCATTACACTCTGCAGTTGAGCAGTTCCTCTAACTACGACAACCTGAACGGTTGGGCGAAGAAAGAGAACCTGAAAAACTACGTTGTCTATGAAACGACGCGTAATGGTCAGCCGTGGTATGTCCTGGTTTCTGGCGTGTACGCTTCGAAAGAAGAAGCGAAAAAAGCGGTATCTACATTGCCAGCCGATGTCCAGGCCAAAAATCCTTGGGCGAAACCGCTGCGTCAGGTACAGGCCGATCTGAAGTAATCAAGGCTATTTCCCGCAATGGATAACCGTTGCGGGAACTGCCTGAAGCGCTGGATGCTGTCGGAGCTTTCTCCACAGCCGGAGAAGGTGTAATTAGTTAGTCAGCATGAAGAAAAATCGCGCTTTTTTGAAGTGGGCAGGGGGCAAATATCCCTTGCTTGATGATATTAAACGGCATTTGCCTAAGGGCGAATGTCTGGTTGAGCCTTTTGTTGGTGCCGGGTCGGTGTTTCTTAACACCGACTTTTCTCGTTATATCCTTGCTGATATCAACAGCGATCTGATTAGTCTCTACAACATTGTAAAGACGCGTACTGAAGAGTATGTGCAGGCTGCCCGCGAGCTGTTTGTTCCCGAAACAAATTGCGCCGAGGTCTACTATCAGTTCCGCGAAGAGTTCAACAAAAGCCAGGATCCCTTGCGTCGGGCAGTACTGTTTTTATATTTGAACCGCTACGGTTACAACGGTTTGTGCCGTTACAATCTGCGCGGTGAATTTAATGTGCCGTTTGGCCGTTATAAAAAGCCCTATTTCCCGGAAGCTGAGTTGTATCATTTTGCCGAAAAAGCGCAGAATGCCTTTTTCTATTGTGAGTCTTACGCCGACAGCATGGCGCGCGCAGATGATGCATCCGTCGTCTATTGCGATCCGCCTTATGCGCCGCTTTCTGCGACCGCTAACTTCACGGCGTATCACACAAACAGTTTTACGCTTGAACAACAAGCCCATCTGGCGGAGATCGCAGAAGGTCTGGTTGATCGCCATATTCCTGTGCTGATCTCCAATCACGATACGATGTTAACGCGTGAGTGGTATCAGCGCGCAAAATTGCATGTCGTCAAAGTTCGACGCAGTATAAGCAGCAACGGCGGCACACGTAAAAAGGTGGACGAACTGCTGGCTTTGTACAAACCAGGAGTCGTTTCACCCGCGAAAAAATAATTCTCAAGGAGAAGCGGATGAAACAGTATTTGATTGCCCCCTCAATTCTGTCGGCTGATTTTGCCCGCCTGGGTGAAGATACCGCAAAGGCCCTGGCAGCTGGCGCTGATGTCGTGCATTTTGACGTCATGGATAACCACTATGTTCCCAACCTGACAATTGGGCCAATGGTGCTGAAATCCTTGCGTAACTACGGCATTACCGCCCCTATCGACGTGCATCTGATGGTGAAACCGGTCGATCGCATTGTGCCTGATTTCGCTGCCGCTGGTGCCAGCATCATTACCTTTCATCCAGAAGCCTCCGAGCATGTTGACCGCACGCTGCAACTGATTAAAGAAAATGGCTGTAAAGCGGGGCTGGTATTTAACCCGGCGACACCATTGAGCTATCTGGATTATGTGATGGACAAGCTGGATGTGATCCTGCTGATGTCCGTCAACCCTGGTTTCGGCGGTCAGTCTTTCATTCCGCAAACACTGGATAAACTGCGCGAAGTGCGCCGCCGCATCGATGAGTCGGGCTTTGATATCCGTCTGGAAGTGGACGGTGGCGTGAAGGTGAACAACATTGGCGAAATCGCTGCGGCGGGAGCGGATATGTTCGTCGCCGGTTCGGCAATCTTCGACCAGCCAGACTACAAAAAAGTCATTGATGAAATGCGCAGTGAACTGGCAAAGGTAAGTCATGAATAAGTTTGAAGATATTCGCGGCGTCGCTTTTGATCTCGACGGTACGCTGGTGGACAGTGCTCCAGGTCTTGCTGCTGCGGTAGATATGGCGATGTATGCGCTGGAGTTGCCCGTTGCAGGCGAAGAACGCGTTATTACCTGGATTGGCAACGGCGCAGATGTCTTGATGGAGCGGGCATTGGCCTGGGCGCGTCAGGAACGTGCGACCCTGCGTAAAACAATGGGTAAACCGCCCGTTGATGACGACATTCCGGCAGAAGAACAGGTACGTATTCTGCGTAAACTGTTCGATCGCTACTATGGCGAGGTTGCCGAAGAGGGGACGTTTTTGTTCCCGCACGTTGCCGATACTCTGGGCGCGTTGCAGGCTAAAGGCCTGCCGCTAGGCCTGGTTACCAACAAACCGACGCCGTTCGTCGCGCCGCTGCTCGAAGCCTTAGATATCGCCAAATACTTCAGCGTGGTGATTGGTGGTGATGACGTGCAAAACAAAAAACCGCATCCGGACCCGCTGTTACTGGTGGCTGCGCGGATGGGAATTGCCCCACAACAGATGCTGTTTGTTGGCGACTCACGCAATGATATTCAGGCGGCAAAAGCGGCAGGTTGCCCATCAGTTGGCTTAACCTACGGATATAACTACGGCGAGGCTATCGATCTCAGCCAGCCTGATGTAATTTATCACTCTATAAATGACCTTCTGCCCGCATTAGGGCTTCCGCATAGCGAAAATCAGGAATCGAAAAATGACTAAGCCCATCGTTTTTAGTGGCGCACAGCCCTCAGGTGAATTGACCATTGGTAACTACATGGGTGCGCTGCGTCAGTGGGTAAACATGCAGGATGACTACCATTGCATTTACTGCATCGTTGACCAACATGCCATCACCGTGCGCCAGGATGCGCAAAAGCTGCGTAAAGCGACGCTGGATACGCTGGCCCTGTATCTGGCATGTGGCATCGATCCTGAGAAAAGCACCATTTTTGTTCAGTCCCATGTACCAGAACATGCGCAGCTAGGCTGGGCGTTGAACTGCTATACCTACTTCGGCGAACTGAGCCGCATGACCCAGTTCAAAGATAAATCTGCGCGTTATGCCGAGAACATCAACGCTGGTCTGTTTGACTATCCGGTGCTGATGGCGGCGGACATCCTGCTGTATCAAACCAATCTGGTGCCGGTCGGTGAAGATCAGAAACAGCATCTGGAACTGAGCCGCGATATCGCCCAGCGTTTCAACGCGCTGTATGGCGATATTTTTAAAGTACCGGAGCCGTTTATTCCGAAATCTGGCGCGCGCGTAATGTCGCTGCTGGAGCCGACCAAGAAGATGTCCAAGTCTGACGATAACCGCAATAACGTTATCGGCCTGCTGGAAGATCCGAAATCGGTAGTGAAGAAAATCAAACGTGCGGTCACTGACTCCGACGAGCCACCGGTAGTTCGCTACGATGTGCAGAACAAAGCGGGCGTTTCCAACCTGCTGGATATCCTTTCTGCAGTTACTGGCAAGAGCATCCCGGAACTGGAAAAACAGTTCGAAGGCAAGATGTATGGTCATCTGAAAGGCGAAGTGGCTGATGCCGTTTCCGGTATGCTGACTGAATTGCAGGAACGCTATCACCGTTTCCGCAATGACGAAGCCTTCCTGCAACAGGTGATGAAAGACGGCGCAGAAAAAGCCAGCGCGCACGCTTCCCGTACGCTGAAAGCGGTGTATGAAGCGATTGGTTTTGTGGCGAAGCCGTAATTCACTATTGCTGGCAAATTGCGCTTTGTTCATGCCGGATGCGGCGTGAACGCCTTATCCGGCCTACAAAGTAATGCACATATTGCAAGGAAATGTAGGCCTGATAAGCGTAGCGCCATCAGGCAATTTTGCTTTTATCATCACTCTGAAACTGGGGAAACCCGGTTTTTTTATCCTCTTTTCGCAACAACCCGAAAAAATGTGAAGTGCCTCGCCGTTTCCACATCTCTTAGTTGCCACTTATCTTCATTTTAATGAAGATATAAATATTCACTTTATTGAAAATATACTATGCGTCGAACGTTTATCAAAAAAGAAGGCGTCGTCATCACGACTCTGGCTCGTTATCTGTTAGGTGAAAAGTGCGGTAATCGATTGAAAACCATAGATGAACTGGCAACTGAATGCCATTCATCGGTTGGTCTGACACAGGCCGCGCTGAAAACGCTGGAATCAAGCGGCGCGATTAGAATTGAACGCCGTGGGCGCAATGGCAGTTATCTGGTCGAGATGGATAACAAAGCATTGCTGACTCATGTGGATATCAACAACGTGGTATGTGCGATGCCCTTGCCCTATACCCGTTTGTACGAAGGACTGGCAAGCGGGCTGAAAGCTCAGTTTGATAGCATTCCTTTTTATTATGCGCATATGCGCGGCGCGGATATTCGCGTGGAGTGTTTACTTAACGGCGTCTATGACATGGCTGTAGTGTCCCGCCTGGCGGCAGAAAGTTATCTCACGCAAAAAGGGTTATGCCTGGCGCTGGAACTTGGGCCACATACCTATGTTGGCGAGCACCAGCTGATTTGCCGTAAAGGGGCGTCTGGCAACGTGAAACGCGTGGGGCTGGATAACCGCTCGGCGGATCAGAAAATCATGACCGATGTCTTTTTTGGCAATAGCGATGTGGAGCGCGTCGACCTCTCATATCACGAGAGTTTACAACGCATTGTAAAAGGCGATGTCGATGCGGTTATCTGGAACGTGGTGGCGGAAAGCGAACTGGCCATGCTGGGATTAGAAGCGACGCCGCTGACGAACGATCCACGATTTTTACAGGCCACTGAAGCCGTGGTGCTAACGCGAGCCGATGATTACCCGATGCAACAATTGCTACGTGCGGTTGTTGATAAACATGCCCTGCTTGCTCATCAACAGCGAGTCGTCAGTGGGGAACTTGAACCCAGTTATTAAGCGAAAGGCGTCTTAAATGGAAAACAGACTCAACCTGCTTTGCGAGGCAGGCGTCATTGATAAGGACATCTGCAAAGGCATGATGCAGGTCGTCAAAGTACTGGAAACAGAATGCCATCTTCCCATACGCAGCGAGCAGGGAACGATGGCGATGACGCATATGGCGAGTGCGCTGATGCGCAGTCGTCGGGGCGAACACATATTGCCGCTGGATGACGAATTACTGGCGGAACTGGCGCAATCCACATACTGGCCAGCGATTGTGCAATTGCATCAGGTGCTATTGAAGGAATTCGCGCTGGAAATTAACCCGTGTGAAGAAGGGTATTTGCTGGCCAATCTCTATGGATTATGGATGGCCGCCAACGAAGGTGTCTGAGTTATACGGCAAATCCGCGTCACATAACTTAAATATTCAAAAAAATGAATGTTTAATTCAAGGAATAGAAACGAGGCAACAAGATGTTTGTAGAAGCATTGAAACGCCAGAACCCAGCGCTGATTTCCGCCGCACTAAGCTTGTGGCAACAGGGCAAGATCGCCCCGGACAGTTGGGTTGTCGACGTGGATCAGTTACTGGAAAACGGTAAGAGGCTGATTGAGACGGCGCGGCTTTACGGCATTGAGCTGTATCTGATGACCAAGCAGTTTGGCCGTAATCCATGGCTGGCGGAAAAACTTCTGGCACTGGGCTACAGCGGCATTGTGGCGGTGGATTACAAAGAGGCGCGGGTCATGCGCCGCGCCGGTCTGCCGGTGGCGCATCAGGGACATCTGGTGCAAATCCCTTGTCACCAGGTTTCTGACGCCGTTGCACAGGGAACTGACGTCATCACCGTGTTTACTCTCGACAAAGCGCGGGAAGTCTCTGCGGCAGCGGTGAATGCCGGACGTGTGCAGTCTGTGCTGCTCAAAGTTTATAGCGATGATGATTTTCTTTATCCGGGCCAGGAGAGCGGTTTTCCCCAAAACACGCTGCATGACATTGTCGCTGAAATCCAGAAACTGCCGGGACTACATTTAGCGGGACTTACCCATTTCCCTTGCCTGCTTTGGGATGAAACAAGCGGGAAAGTTTTGCCGACACCGAATCTTCACACGCTGGTACAAGCACGGGATCAACTGGCGAAATCTGGTATTGCGATTGAGCAACTGAACGCTCCTTCAGCGACCAGCTGCACTTCGCTGCCATTACTGGCGGAATACGGTGTGACTCATGCCGAACCCGGTCATGCACTGACGGGCACTATTCCGGCAAACCAGCAGGGCGATCAGCCTGAACGTATCGCCATGCTCTGGTTAAGTGAAATCTCCCATCATTTCCGTGGCGACAGCTACTGCTACGGCGGCGGTTACTACCGTCGTGGTCATGCTCACCGCGCTCTGGTTTTTACTAAAGAAAATCAAAAGATTACTGAAACCAATCTCAAAACTGTAGATGACAGCAGTATCGACTACACCCTGCCGTTAGCAGGTGAGTTTCCGGTGAGCAGCGCGGTGGTGCTCTGTTTTCGTACGCAGATTTTTGTTACCCGCAGTGATGTCGTGCTGGTATCGGGTATTCAGCGTGGCGAACCGGAGATCGTCGGTCGTTATGACAGTCTTGGAAACTCTCTGGGGGCGTAATGGCGCGATTCGTGGTGTTAGTGATTGATAGCTTTGGCGTAGGCGCAATGAAAGATGTCACGCTGGTGCGTCCGCAGGATGCGGGAGCGAATACCTGTGGTCACATTTTGAGCCAGCTGCCGCATTTGCAGCTGCCAACGCTGGAGAAAATGGGGCTAATCAACGCATTAGGTTATGCGCCTGGAGATATGCAGCCGTCAGATTCTGCAACCTGGGGCGTGGCAGAGCTGCAACATGAAGGTGGCGATACCTTTATGGGGCATCAGGAAATTTTAGGCACGCGCCCGTTACCGCCGCTACGGATGCCCTTTCGCGATGTGCTTGACCGTGTTGAGCAAGCATTACTTAACGCTGGCTGGCAGGTGGAGCGCCGTGGCGATGATCTGCAATTTCTGTGGGTCAATCAGGCGGTTGCGATTGGCGATAATCTCGAGGCGGATTTAGGCCAGGTCTATAACATCACCGCCAATCTCTCTGTGATCTCTTTTGACGACGCAATCAAAATTGGTCGTATCGTGCGTGACCAGGTACAGGTCGGTCGGGTCATTACATTTGGCGGCTTGTTAACCGACAGTCAGCGTATTCTCGATGCCGCAGAAAGCAAAGAAGGGCGCTTTATTGGCATCAACGCGCCGCGTTCTGGCGCTTATGACAACGGCTTCCAGGTCGTGCATATGGGCTATGGCGTCGATGAAAAAGTGCAGGTGCCACAAAAACTGTATGAAGCAGGCGTGCCAACCGTGCTGGTGGGTAAGGTGGCAGATATCGTCAACAATCCTTATGGCGTGAGCTGGCAAAACCTGGTGGATAGCCAGCGGATTATGGATATCACCCTCGACGAATTTATCACCCATCAGACAGCGTTTATTTGCACCAACATTCAGGAAACCGACCTCGCTGGTCACGCAGAAGACGTCGCACGTTATGCCGAACGTTTGCAGGTCGTTGACCGTAATCTTGCTCTCCTGGTTGAGGCGATGCAGCCAGATGATTGCCTGATTGTCATGGCGGATCACGGCAACGACCCGACAATCGGTCACAGCCACCATACCCGCGAAGTCGTGCCTGTGCTGGTTTATCAGCAAGGGCTGGTCCATACGCAACTCGGTGTGCGCACCACGCTTTCTGATGTGGGGGCTACCGTGTGTGAATTTTTCCGTGCACCACCGCCACAAAATGGTCGCTCTTTTCTTTCCTCCCTCCGGTTTGCAGGAGACACCCTATGAGTTTTGATCCGACGGGTTACACCCTGGCCCATGAGCATCTGCATATTGATCTCTCCGGCTTTAAAAACAACGTGGACTGCCGCCTTGATCAGTATGCGTTCATCTGCCAGGAGATGAACGACCTGATGGCCCGGGGCGTTCGTAATGTGATCGAGATGACCAACCGTTACATGGGGCGCAATGCGCAATTTATGCTTGATGTAATGCGCGAAACCGGGATCAACGTGGTGGCCTGTACCGGTTATTACCAGGATGCGTTTTTCCCGGAACATGTGGCGATCCGCAGCGTGCAGGAACTGGCGCAGGAGATGGTCGATGAAATTGAACAGGGTATCGATGGCACTGACCTGAAAGCCGGGATTATCGCGGAGATTGGCTCCAGCGAAGGAAAGATTACGCCGCTGGAAGAGAAGGTATTTATTGCCGCCGCGCTGGCACATAACCAGACCGGACGCCCGATCTCCACACATACCTCTTTTAGCACCATGGGGCTGGAACAACTGGCGCTACTGCACGCCCACGGAGTTGATCTTTCGCGTGTCACCGTTGGTCACTGCGATCTGAAAGACAACCTCGACAACATTTTGAAGATGATCGATCTCGGCGCGTACGTGCAGTTCGACACCATTGGTAAGAACAGTTACTACCCGGACGAAAAGCGTATTGCGATGCTTCATGCGCTACGCGACCGTGGGTTGCTGAACCGCGTCATGCTGTCGATGGATATTACGCGCCGCTCTCATTTAAAAGCCAACGGTGGTTATGGCTATGACTATTTATTGACCACCTTTATTCCGCAATTGCGCCAGTCAGGATTCAGTCAGGCCGATGTGGATGTGATGTTACGTGAAAATCCCTCTCAATTTTTCCAATAAGGACAGACTAATGAAAAAGATTGGCGTTGCAGGCTTACAGCGTGAGCAGATTAAAAAAACCATTGAAGCGACGGCTCCAGGCTGTTTTGAAGTTTTCATTTATAACGACATGGAAGCAGCGATGAAGGTGAAATCCGGGCAACTGGATTACTACATCGGCGCGTGTAATACCGGTGCGGGCGCGGCATTGTCGATTGCCATCGCGGTGATTGGCTATAACAAAAGTTGCACCATTGCCAAGCCGGGCATTAAAGCGAAAGACGAGCATATCGCCAAAATGATCGCCGAAGGGAAAGTGGCGTTTGGGCTTTCCGTTGAGCACGTCGAACACGCGATTCCGATGTTGATTAACCATCTGAAATAAAAGGCACGACTATGGATCTGTATATTCAGATTATCGTGGTGGCGTGCCTGACGGGTATGACATCGCTTCTGGCGCATCGCTCGGCGGCTGTTTTTCATGACGGTATCCGCCCGATCCTGCCGCAGCTGATTGAAGGCTATATGAACCGTCGCGAGGCGGGGAGTATTGCTTTTGGTCTGAGCATTGGTTTTGTGGCCTCGGTGGGGATCTCTTTTACCCTGAAAACCGGGCTACTCAACGCATGGTTACTCTTTCTTCCTACCGATATCCTCGGCGTACTGGCGATAAACAGCCTGATGGCGTTTGGTCTTGGCGCTATCTGGGGGATATTGATCCTCACATGCCTGTTGCCGGTAAACCAGCTGCTGACCGCGCTACCGGTGGATGTATTAGGTAGCCTGGGGGAATTAAGCTCACCGGTGGTTTCAGCGTTTGCACTGTTCCCGCTGGTAGCGATTTTCTACCAGTTTGGCTGGAAGCAAAGTCTGATCGCTGCCGTGGTTGTGCTGATGACCCGTGTGGTGGTAGTGCGCTATTTCCCGCATCTCAATCCGGAATCCATCGAAATCTTTATTGGCATGGTGATGCTGCTGGGGATCGCGATAACTCACGACCTGCGTCATCGTGATGAAAATGATCTTGATACAAGCGGACTTTCCGTCTTTGAAGAGCGTACGTCGCGGATTATCAAAAATTTACCCTATATCGCCATCGTGGGGGCATTGATTGCCGCCGTTGCCAGCATGAAGATTTTTGCTGGTAGCGAAGTGTCGATCTTCACACTGGAGAAAGCATATTCCGCAGGCGTAACGCCGGAACAATCGCAAACGCTGATCAATCAGGCGGCACTGGCGGAATTTATGCGTGGGCTGGGGTTTGTGCCGTTGATTGCCACCACCGCGTTAGCCACCGGCGTATATGCAGTTGCGGGCTTTACCTTTGTTTATGCGGTGGGCTATCTCTCGCCGAATCCGATGGTTGCAGCGGTATTAGGCGCAGTGGTTATTTCGGCAGAAGTCTTGCTGCTTCGTTCGATCGGCAAATGGCTGGGGCGCTACCCGTCGGTGCGTAATGCGTCGGATAACATCCGTAACGCCATGAATATGCTGATGGAAGTGGCGCTGCTGGTCGGTTCGATTTTCGCAGCAATTAAGATGGCGGGTTATACCGGATTCTCTATCGCGGTTGCCATTTACTTCCTCAACGAATCCCTGGGCCGTCCGGTACAGAAAATGGCGGCACCGGTCGTGGCAGTAATGATCACCGGCATCCTGCTGAATGTTCTTTACTGGCTTGGCCTGTTCGTTCCGGCTTAAGGAAGGCATCGATGAAGACGTTTCCTCTGCAAAGCCTGACGATTATTGAGGCGCAGCAAAAGCAGTTTGCGCTGGTGGATAGCATTTGCCGCCATTTCCCCGGCAGCGAGTTTCTTACTGGCGGTGATTTAGGGTTAACTCCAGGTCTGAATCAACCGCGTATTACCCAACGGGTGGAGCAGGTGCTGGCTGATGCATTTCACGCACAGGCCGCGGCGCTGGTGCAGGGCGCGGGGACTGGAGCAATTCGCGCCGGGCTGGCGGCTTTGCTCAAACCGGGGCAGCGTCTTCTGGTGCATGACGCGCCTGTTTATCCGACGACGCAGGTCATTGTTGAGCAGATGGGGCTGACGCTTATCACTGCTGATTTCAATGACCTGGCGGCACTTAAGCAGGTCGTCGAAGAGCAACAACCGGATGCGGCGCTAGTACAGCATACGCGCCAGCAGCCACAGGACAGCTACATGCTGGCAGATGTGCTGGCAACGTTGCGCTCGTCTGGCGTTCCAGCGTTAACCGATGACAACTATGCGGTGATGAAGGTAGCGCGAATCGGCTGCGAATGCGGGGCGAATGTTTCGACATTCTCCTGCTTCAAGCTGTTTGGGCCAGAGGGTGTTGGCGCGGTGGTAGGTGATGCCGATGTTATTAGTCGGATTCGCGCCACGCTTTACTCCGGCGGCAGCCAGATTCAGGGTGCTCAGGCGCTGGAAGTGTTGCGTGGGCTGGTGTTCGCGCCTGTAATGCATGCGGTGCAGGCGGGTGTTTCTGAACGGTTGCTGGCTTTACTTAACGGTGGTGCGGTGCCGGAAGTTAAAAACGCCGTCATTGCTAATGCGCAGTCGAAAGTATTAATTGTGGAGTTTCATCAGCCGATTGCCGCCAGGGTGCTGGAAGAGGCGCAAAAGCGCGGCGCGTTGCCTTACCCGGTGGGTGCGGAGTCGAAATATGAAATCCCGCCGCTCTTTTACCGCCTTTCCGGAACGTTTCGCCAGGCGAATCCACAATTAGAACATTGTGCGATTCGCATTAATCCGAATCGTAGTGGTGAAGAGACGGTGCTGCGGATTTTGCGTGAGAGTATTGCCAGCGTTTAATCGTTGTGAATGACGTTTTCGGAGTTAATACAAAAACAAATACGCCCTCAGGTAATCCCGAGGGCGTCAGGTAATTAAATCAGCGTTAGCTAATTTCAGTCAGAGACTTACTGTGCAGTAGGACCGCAGCCGCCAATGATTTTAGAAATAGAAATTGCCGGGTGCAGCAGGTAGTCGTAAGAGCAGTTCTTTTCACGGTTTTCAATATGACCAGTACATGCAGTTAATGTTGCCAGGACTGCACCAACCAGTGCCACTTTAATAAACTTGTTCATTTTCATTCCCTATGTAAAATATATCGAGTAATATTCATTGATTATGTGAATATAAGCAAACAGCTCGCTAAAGACGATACAGGAATATTTATTGTGCGTCAGTGAACGGACTATGAATATTATGCTTATATTTGTAAGCCGCTGTAACTGCAGGGCGTTATTAAAATAAATTATACTCATCATACTTCAAGTTGCATGTGCTGCGTCTGCGTTCGCTCACCCCTGTCACTTACTCATGTAAGCTCCTGGGGATTCACTCGCTTGTCGCCTTCCTGCAGCTCGAATTATTTAGAGTATAGTTAAAAGTTTGTTTTATGTATGCTGAAAATAAACATTAATATAAGTATGTTTGTAAATAAAAAAAGGCCAGAAATATCCGGCCTTAGTTAATTTTTTTTAAATTAATGGTTAGAGAACCAATTTAATTTATTGCGCAGGCCAACGACCCGACCAATAATAATTAATGATGGGCTGTTCATTTGTTGAGCCAGTTCACCTAGCTGCGCGAGCGTACCGTCAATCACGCGCTGCGTGACTGCCGTGCCGTTTTCAACAATCGCCACTGGCATTTCACCAGGCATTCCGTGTTCAATCAGTTTTTGCTGAATGGTCGCGGCCTGATTCAGCCCCATATAGAACACCAGCGTCTGTTTTTCTGCCGCCAGATTTTCCCAGTCCAGCTCGCCACCGGTTTTTAAGTGTCCGGTAATTAAGCGTACGCTCTGAGCATAATCGCGATGCGTAAGTGGAATACCCGAATAGGCAGAGCAACCAGAAGCTGCGGTAATACCCGGAACCACCGAGAACGGAATACCCGCGTTGCACAGTGTTTCCAGCTCTTCGCCACCACGGCCGAAAATAAACGGATCGCCGCCTTTCAGACGCACTACGCGTTTGCCTTTTTGCGCTTCCCGCAGCAGGATCTGGTTAATCTCTTCCTGCGGTACGCAGTGATATCCCGCGCGTTTACCGACGAAGACACGATCCGCATCTCGACGTACCAGATTCATAATATCGTCAGAAACCAGACGGTCGTAGACCACCACATCAGCCTGCTGAATTTGTTGCAGACCTTTCAGCGTCAGCAGCCCGGCATCGCCCGGACCTGCGCCAACCAGCACCACTTCACCACGATGATCGAGTGGTTCGTTGATTAACTGTTCGGTGGTTTCAGTAATGGCTTTCTGATCGTTGTTTGCCAGCGACTGCGCCAGGCGGTCGTTAACGAACAATTTTTCCCAGAAACGGCGACGTTCACCCATCGTGGCGAACTGTTGTTTGACCCGACCGCGTAACTGCCCGGCATATTTCGCTACCTGGCCCAGATGCAACGGCAGCAATGATTCAAGTTTTTCGCGCAACAGTCGCGCCAGAACCGGAGAAGTACCGCCAGAGGAAACCGCCACCATTAGCGGTGAGCGGTCAATAATCGACGGCATAATAAAGCTGGCGGCTTTCGGCGCATCGACCACGTTACAGAAGATACGACGAGATTCAGCGGCTTCGCTGACACGCTGGTTAAGCGCGTCATCATCCGTCGCTGCAATCGCCAGCCAGCAGGTGTCGAGAAGGCTTTCATCAAATGGCCCTTCGACGAGGGTTAACATGCCTGCATCTGCCCATGCGGTGAACTGTGGAATAAACGCTAATGCATTCACCGTTAAGCGAGCGCCTGCGTCTAACAGCAACCTTGCTTTGCGTTCCGCGACATCACCACCGCCGACAATCAGACAGTCGCGATCGCGTAATTGGCAAAATATAGGCAAATGATCCACGTAAAAACCCCTTAGTAATTAACCGGCAGCCGTTTCAGTTTGATTAAATTTGTCCGCAATCGGACGATTCGCTTTCGGCGTAGCATACCAATAACCCAATCCCATGAATACGGCGCCCGATAAAGTATTACCCAGCGTCACCCACAGCAGGTTATGACCGATACCCGCCAGCGTGTAGGCCTCGCTGTGGTTGCCGAACCAGGAGAGCGCGAACAGCGTCATGTTAGCGATGGAGTGCTCATAGCCGGACGCGATAAATGCCAGCAGACACCACCAGATAGCGATAAATTTCGCCGCCCCTTCAGTGCGCAGCGCCATCCAGATTGCCAGGCAAACCAGCCAGTTACACAATGCACCTTTGAAGAACAGTACCATTGCCGGTGCGGTAGTTTTAGCCAGCGCGACGGAGTGAACGATGCTGGTATCTACCGGCAGCAGGCTACCGCCACCCCAGCTATAGAGCATGGCAACAAAGACGGAACCGACCAGATTACCCAGCCAGGTTTGCGGCAGGATTGCCCACATTTGCCCGTGGCTGATGGTGCCCGCTTTCACCCCAAAGGTGAGGAACATGGTGTGTCCGGTGAACAGTTCAGAACCGGCGATAATCACCAGCGTTAAGGCGATACCAAAAGTCGCGCCCATCACCAGAGGACGTATGGACGGATCGAGCAAATTACCGAGTGTGAAAATCAGGATGATCCCAAGACCCACATACGCGCCCGCCATGGCGGAGCTGACCCAAAAGCCGAGCGGGTTATTTGCCGACAGGCGAGCAATGCGCGCAGCGTTAGCCGCACACTTATTAATAGTGTCTGTAAACATTTGATTATCCTTTAAAAAATAAAAACAAAAAATAAAGCAAAAAGTTTAAAAAATGTCCTGCAATATACCGAAGGTCATTACAGGACAATGCAAAAAGGGGAGGCATTGCGCCTCCCGTTAAAACAATTAACCGCGTAACTGCACCACGCCGTCTTTCACACGAGCTTCGTAATGCTTGACGGAAAACTGCTCGTCTTCCATGCACAAGCCGTCGCTTAAGCGAAAACGCTGTTTTTTCAGCGGGCTGGCGACCCACAGCTCGCCCTGGTGTTCCGCAATCAGCCCGCGTGACAGCACGCTGGATTCGAAGAACGGATCAATGTTGCTGATCGCAAACACCTGATCGCTGTGATACGGGCGGAAAATCGCGACCTGCTCGTCACCTAACAGCGCGCAGACGCCGGTTTCAGGCAGGATGTCATCGATTTTGCAGATGTCTTTCCACTGGCTCATGCGTTGTCCTCCACCAGAGTTACCGGGATACGTTCATACGGCGTTGCCGGACGGTGCTGTTCGCGCTCTGGCACCATCTGCACGTTCGGGTCACGCTTGTCGCTGTTGATGAAGTGTTTGAAGCGAGTCTGCGCAGACGGCGTGTTGACCGTTTCAGTCCACTCACACACTACCGCTTCACGCAGGCGCGCCATCTCTTCTTCCAGATGTGCGTTCAGGCCCAGTTTGTCGTCAATGATCACCGCTTTCAGGTAATCAATGCCGCCTTCGAGGTTTTCTAACCACGGTGCGGTACGCGTCAGTTTGTCGGCGGTACGGATGTAGAACATCATGAAGCGGTCGAGGTATTTGATCAGCGTTTCGCGATCGATATCCGCCGCCAGCAGATCCGCATGACGCGGTTTCATGCCGCCGTTACCGCAAACGTATAGGTTCCAGCCTTTTTCAGTGGCGATAATACCCACGTCTTTACCCTGAGCTTCTGAACATTCACGGGTACAGCCGGAGACACCGAACTTCATTTTGTGCGGCGTACGGATGCCTTTGTAGCGGTTTTCCAGTTCCACGCCGAGGCCGACGCTGTCGCCAACGCCGTAGCGGCACCAGGTGCTACCCACGCAGGTTTTCGCCATACGCAGTGCTTTCGCATAGGCATGACCGGTTTCGAAGCCTGCTTCAATCAGCTGACGCCAGATCTCCGGCAGATCGTCTTTTTGTGCGCCAAACATCGCCAGGCGCTGGGAGCCGGTGATTTTGGTGTAGAGATTAAATTCACGCGCGATACGACCCACTGCCATCAGCCCTTCCGGGGTGATTTCACCGCCCGGAGAACGCGGGATCACCGAGTAGGTGCCGTCTTTCTGGATGTTAGCGAGGAAGTTGTCGTTAGAATCCTGCAGCGGAGTATGTTCCGGCTTCAGAATGTATTCGTTCCAGCAGGAGGCCAGCAGCGAACCGACGGTCGGTTTACAAACTTCACAACCGTAGCCTTTGCCGTGTTTCGCCAGCAGTTCTTCGAAGGTTTTAATGCCTTCAACGCGGATCAAATGGAACAGTTCCTGACGCGAATAAGCAAAGTGTTCGCACAGGTTGTTGTTAACTTCGATGCCCTGTTTCGCCAGTTCCGCGTTCAGTACCTGAGTGACCAGCGGGATACAGCCACCGCAGCCAGTACCCGCTTTGGTTTCGGCTTTCAGCGCCGCAACGGTGTGGCAGCCTTTGTTGATGGCAGCAATCAGATCGCCTTTGGTGACGTCGAAGCAGGAGCAGATTTGCGCGCTGTCCGGCAGTTTATCAACACCGATAGACGGCTTACCGCTACCAGAGTGCGCTGGCAGGATCAGGGAATCCGGGTTTTCCGGCAGCTCGATAGCGTTCAGCACCAGTTGCAGCAGGTTACCGTAGTCGCTGGTATCGCCCACCAGTACCGCGCCGAGCAGGGTTTTGTTGTCTTCGCTGACAATCAGGCGTTTGTAGATCTCTTTGCTTTCGTCGAGGTAAACGTAGCTACGTGCGCCAGGCGTGCGACCGTGTGCATCACCAATACCGCCTACGTCTACGCCCAGCAGTTTCAGCTTGGCGCTAAGGTCAGCACCTTCAAAGGCGTTTTCGCTGCCAAGAATGTGGTCAACGGCGACCTGCGCCATTTTGTAGCCAGGTGCTACCAGACCAAATACACGGTTGTTCCAGCTTGCGCATTCACCGATGGCGTAGATATCCGGATCGGAAGTCTGGCAGGAATCATTAATGACGATACCCCCACGCGGAGCTACGTCCAGACCACACTGGGTTGCCAGTTTATCGCGCGGACGGATACCGGTAGAGAAGACGATAAAGTCGACTTCCAGCTCGCTGCCGTCGGCAAAACGCATAGTTTTACGCGCTTCAACCCCTTCCTGCACAATCTCAAGGGTGTTTTTGCTGGTGTGAACGCGCACGCCCATGCTTTCGATTTTGCGACGCAGCTGTTCGCCGCCCATCTGATCAAGCTGTTCCGCCATCAGCATAGGGGCAAATTCAATAACGTGGGTTTCAATACCTAAATTTTTCAGCGCTCCAGCGGCTTCCAGACCTAACAGGCCGCCACCAACAACGGCACCGCGCTTGCTGCGACGGGCGCAGGATTCAATGGCGTTGAGGTCTTCAATGGTGCGATAGACAAAGCAGTCCTGAGTATCAGAACCTTTGATTGGCGGGATCCACGGGTAGGAACCGGTCGCCATGATCAGCTTGTCATAAAAAACGGTACGCCCGGCGCTGGAGTGGATCACCTTCTCCTGACGGTTAATGGTGATAGCGCGTTCGCCGACCAGAACTTTGATGCCGTGTTTCTCGTAGAAGCCTTCGCGCACCAGCGACAGCTCTTCGGCGGTGTGGTGAGAGAAGTAAGACGAGAGGTGTACGCGGTCATAAGCGATGCGCGGTTCTTCACAGAAAACGGTAATATCAAAGTTGGCCGCATCAGATTTATCAAGAAGATCTTCGATAAAGCGATGGCCGACCATACCGTTACCGATAATTGCGAGTCTGACTTTGCTCATTTTTGCCTCGATTTCTTTTTTATTACCGCCTACCTTAACGATTCAGCAACCCCGCTTATTGATGTAAATCAAATTCACCTTTATATACTCCTTAAGTGGTATATTGCTGATTTGTATAAATTTTCTTAAGTCACGGAATTGTCTGATATTTCATGTTTGTGTAAAAAACACACAAAATGAAAGGTTTTATAGAGATGAAGGCACGTTGCGGGGGAAGAGAAGAAAAGGCCGGACGACGATAGCGCCGCCCGGCATGAGCAATTAATGAGAGGTCAGGGTGTTGTGCTGACGGTGACGGCTGACAAAACCTAACAGGAAGCACATCACGAATACCACAGCGTACAGACCGTTTGCAGTGAGCAGTGCTGCCTGTGGACCGCTATGTTCAACAATCGGTCCGGTAACCACAAAGGTCAACATGGTGCCGATGGTCCCGCAGGTCAGGACAAAGTTAACCAGTTTTGGCGATGGTACTTTGGTCTGCTGTGAACCCAGGGTGATGATGGTGGTATAGATCGCGCTGGAGAAGAAGCCCAGGGCGAGAATTGACCACGCCATGTGTGCCGGTGTTCCGGTGTTAAAGACATACATCAGAATCGCAGCCAGACCAGCCAGTACGGTCAGAATGCGTTGCAGATCAAAGAAGCGAAGAATAAAGCTGAATGCCCACATGCCAACCATGTACGACATCCAGAAGTTGCTTACCAGCGTACCTGCATCGTTCAGGCTCATGCCCAAACCTTTGGCATACTCCGGCACCCAGGAGATAAAACCTAACTGACCGAGGATGTAGCACAGTGCCGCAATGGAGAGAAACAGCACGCCGATCCCCCATTTTTCTTTCGCTACCGGAGCGTCAGTTTTTGGCGCATGTTTACCCAGTGCCGGGAACTCACAGCCGAAGGTCAGAATAAAGATAGCGACGTACACCAGCCCGATGCAGGCATAAACCCAGTACCACTCAATGCTGCGTGCCAGCAGATACGCGGCAATCATCGGGAAAATCATCCCGGCCATGCTGAAGAAGGAGTCGGTAAATAACAGGCGGGAACCGCGCTGACGCCCTTCATACATTTGCGTTATCAGGAACGTACCAATCGACATGGTGATGCCGCTAACCACCCCGAGAATGAACATCGCCGCCGAGAACAGCGCCAGGCTGTGGCTGAACATCAAACCGGCAACCGCCAGCACCATCAGGAGAAAGCCAAAACGTAACTGCGTTTTCAACGGGACGATTTCCATCAGCCAGGCGTTGAGGAAGATAGAGATTAAAATGCCGGCATTGAGGAAGGTGAAGGTATTACTCATACTGGAAACAGGCAGATTGAAATAATCGGCGATGTTTCCCATCACCATCCCGGTGACAATAACCAACGCACCGGTCAGTGCGTAGGAGAGAAAGCTAATCCATGTGAGCTTGATGCGATTGCTGTTAGTCATGATTGGCCTGCGTTAAAAGATAAAATGGCATAGTGGATATGCTGCGAGCGGGCGATTTTAGGTGATTTTGTGATCTGATTAAATATTTAATTGCAAACGGTTGCTAATTTGCAATATTTAAAGTGATTCTCATCACGAAATATACGTGATCATCAGGTTACATATATTTCAAGTGCGTAAAATTAGGTAAAGGAATGGCCTTGTCATTGAAGGCTATTTAGAATCTCTCCACTTGCTTTTTTTCTGCTCTGTTAAGGAAATCTCATGTTCAAATCGACCCTGGCAGCTGTTGTAGCTGTTTTCGCTCTTTCTGCTCTCTCACCTGAAGCAATGGCAGCGAAAGGGGATCCGCACGTATTGTTAACAACCTCTGCTGGTAATATCGAACTGGAACTGGATAGCCAGAAAGCGCCAGTATCAGTGCAAAATTTCGTCGATTATGTGAACAGCGGCTTTTATAACAACACCACTTTTCACCGGGTGATCCCGGGCTTTATGATTCAGGGTGGTGGATTTACCGAGCAGATGCAGCAGAAAAAACCGAATCCGCCGATCAAAAATGAGGCTGATAACGGTCTGCGTAACACCCGTGGCACCATCGCGATGGCGCGTACCGCCGACAAAGACAGCGCCACCAGCCAGTTCTTTATCAACGTTGCCGATAACGCCTTCCTCGACCACGGTCAACGTGATTTCGGTTACGCGGTATTTGGCAAAGTGGTGAAAGGCATGGATGTTGCTGACAAGATTTCCCAGGTCCCAACCCATGATGTTGGCCCGTACCAGAATGTGCCGTCAAAACCGGTAGTTATCCTTTCCGCTAAAGTCCTGCCGTAAGGATTTCTCGCGCGGGTAATCTTGCCCGCGCCTCTGCTCTCCCGGCGTAACCTGGATTTGCCGCTTATACTTGTGGCAAACGGACACGTTCAGGGAGGCATCAAGTGAAGAAACTCACCGATAAGCAAAAGTCCCGTCTCTGGGAGCTTCAGCGTAATCGTAATTTCCAGGCCAGCCGCCGCCTTGAAGGCGTCGAGATGCCATTAGTCACTCTTACTGCCGCAGAGGCTTTAGCACGCCTTGAAGAGCTGAGGAGGCACTATGAGCGATAAATTCGGCGAAGGGCGCGATCCGTATCTTTATCCTGGCCTTGATATCATGCGTAATCGGTTGAATATCCGCCAGCAGCAGCGGCTGGAACAGGCTGCTTACGAAATGACGGCGCTGCGTGCTGCGGCCATTGAGCTTGGTCCGCTGGTGCGCGGTTTACCGCATTTGCGCGCTATTCATCGCCAGCTTTATCAGGATATTTTCGACTGGGCGGGGCAACTACGCGAAGTCGATATTTATCAGGGCGATACGCCGTTCTGCCACTTTGCCTATATCGAAAAAGAGGGCAATGCCCTGATGCAGGATCTGGAGGAAGAAGGTTATCTGGTTGGCCTGGAGAAAGCGAAGTTCGTCGAGCGGCTGGCGCACTACTATTGTGAAATCAACGTCCTGCATCCATTCCGTGCGGGAAGCGGTCTGGCGCAGCGGATCTTCTTCGAACAACTGGCGATTCATGCCGGATATCAACTGAACTGGCAAGGTATTGGTGAAGAGGCCTGGAATCAGGCGAATCAGAGTGGGGCAATGGGTGATCTTACCGCGCTGCAGATGATATTTAGCAAAGTGGTAAGCGAAGCCGGGGAATCTGAGTAAAATAGCGCGGTTCTTTCGTACCGGAGCCGCCATGATCCTGCTTATTGATAACTACGATTCTTTTACCTGGAACCTCTACCAGTACTTTTGTGAACTGGGGGCCGATGTGCTGGTTAAGCGCAACGATGCGTTGACGTTGGCAGATATCGACGCCCTTAAACCACAAAAAATTGTCATATCACCCGGCCCCTGTACGCCAGATGAAGCCGGGATCTCCCTTGACGTTATTCGTCACTATGCCGGGCGCTTGCCGATCCTTGGCGTCTGCCTCGGTCATCAGGCGATGGCACAGGCTTTTGGTGGCAAAGTTGTGCGCGCCGCAAAGGTCATGCACGGCAAAACCTCGCCGATTACACATAACGGTGAGGGCGTATTCCTGGGGCTAGCGAATCCACTCACTGTGACGCGCTACCATTCGCTGGTGGTGGAACCTGACTCATTACCAGCGTGCTTTGACGTGACGGCCTGGAGCGAAACCGGGGAGATTATGGGGATTCGCCATCGCCAGTGGGATCTGGAAGGTGTGCAGTTCCATCCAGAAAGTATTCTTAGCGAACAAGGACATCAACTGCTGGCTAATTTCCTGCATCGCTGATTTCTGATTGCTATCAAGTGATTTTTTATGCATATTTTGTGATTATAATTTCACATTGATTTATGCGTAACAGGGTGATCATGAGATGGCAATTGAACAAATAGCAATTACACGCGCGACTTTCGATGAAGTGATTCTGCCGATTTATGCTCCGGCAGAGTTTATTCCGGTAAAAGGTCAGGGCAGCCGAGTCTGGGATCAGCAAGGCAAGGAGTATGTCGATTTCGCGGGTGGGATTGCGGTAACGGCGTTAGGCCATTGCCATCCGGCGCTGGTGGAAGCGTTAAAAACCCAGGGGGAAACCCTGTGGCATATCAGCAACGTTTTCACCAATGAACCGGCGCTGCGTCTTGGGCGTAAACTGATTGAGGCGACGTTTGCCGAACGCGTGGTGTTTATGAACTCCGGTACGGAAGCCAACGAAACCGCTTTTAAACTGGCGCGTCACTACGCCTGCGTGCGTCATAGTCCGTTCAAAACCAAAATCATCGCCTTCCATAACGCCTTTCATGGTCGCTCGTTGTTTACCGTTTCTGTGGGCGGGCAGCCAAAATATTCCGACGGCTTTGGGCCGAAACCGGCAGATATTATCCACGTGCCTTTTAATGATCTTCACGCAGTGAAAGCGGTGATGGATGACCATACCTGCGCGGTGGTGGTTGAGCCTATTCAGGGTGAGGGCGGCGTGACGGCGGCGACGCCAGCGTTTTTGCAGGGCTTGCGTGAGTTGTGCGATCAGCATCATGCATTGCTGGTGTTTGATGAAGTGCAGTGTGGAATGGGGCGGACTGGCGATTTGTTTGCCTATATGCACTACGGCGTGACGCCAGATATTTTGACCTCTGCGAAAGCCCTGGGCGGCGGCTTCCCGATTAGCGCCATGCTGACCACGGCGGAGATTGCTTCAGCGTTTCATCCTGGTTCTCACGGTTCCACCTATGGCGGTAATCCACTGGCCTGTGCAGTCGCGGGTGCGGCATTTGATATCATCAATACCCCTGAAGTGCTGGAAGGCATTCAGGCGAAACGCCAGCGTTTTGTTGACCATTTGCAGAAGATCGATCAGCAGTTTGATGTGTTTAGCGATATTCGCGGCATGGGGTTGTTGATTGGCGCGGAGCTGAAACCTCAGTACAAAGGTCAGGCGCGTGATTTTCTTTATGCGGGTGCCGAGGCTGGCGTAATGGTGCTGAACGCTGGGCCGGATGTGATGCGTTTTGCGCCGTCGCTGGTGGTGGTGGATGCGGATATCGATGAAGGGATGCAACGTTTCGCCCACGCGGTGGCGAAGGTGGTCGGGGCGTAAATAAGACGCGTCATCGTCGCATCAGGCAAAAGATGTCGCTTCTGGCAATGAATTGATTACGCCTTCGAATCCCGCAACTTGCGACTCAACCAAATCCCGTGATGCGGTCGCTGACGCCATGCCATCGACGATATGGTGTGCATGGTGTTCAGATGGCCAATAACCCGTTGTAAATGCTGTTCCAGGGTACCAGCCGCGCCTTCGTGCGGCAGCATCTCTGGCGCGTCTATGATATTGGCGTCACCAGACCCGCCCGGCTCGTCATATTCCAGCCGCTGTTGACAGCGTTGAATAGCGATTTCACAAGACTGCAAATACTCTTGCGCCAGCTCCTGTGGTAATGTCCGGTGTTCTCGTGCCAGCGTGGTCATGGCATTAATATGTTCAACAATAAACTGACTATGTGTTACCCACAGTTTCATGTCAGCCAGATAATGGCTGTTAAATGCGGGTTCCTGCATCGCCTGATTTAATGAGTTATACAGAGTGTTATGTGCCTGATTAACCCGCATTCGCTGCCAGGCCAGTGGTGTTGGTTGCGGATCTTTACTCAGGATCAGACGAATCGCTTCCTGGTAGGTTTCTAAAGCATCATGGGCGTTCTTACGCAATAACCCGCTCTGCCACTGCGGCCACAGCCATACCGTGCCACCGAAGGCAATCAAACAACCAATAATGGTATCGATAAGACGCGGAATGATGTATTGCTCGCCGTTCAGCCACAACAGTTGCAGGGTATACACCGCAGTAATGGTAAAGCCGACCGTTGCCCAGCCGTAGTTTTTGCGCAATATCAGGTAGCTGGCGAGGGTGGTAAACAGCATCAGCGTCAGGGTGTAACCTTCGGGAATTTTAAAGTGCAGCGCCACGCCCGCAATGATTAACCCGACCACGGTTCCCACGGAGCGATTCACAATCCTCAGACGGGTCGCGCCGTAACCATTTTGTGTCACCAGCAACACCGTCATCAGGATCCAGTACGACTTCGGCAGATGCAGCGCGGTGCCCATCAGGCTGGCGACGCTCAACATCACACTGAGTCGCCCGGCATTGCGCAGTGCCGGAGATTTCAATGAAAGATAACTTTTTAATGCCGGAAGTAATGGCATTCGCCGCTGTTTATCCGCCAGCAGATCGCGGGCATAGAGTGGTTTCTGGGTACGCAGCACACGAGCGATGCGGCTGAAGTGCCAGTAGCAGAATTGCCCCACGGGGTTATCCGGGTGTTGGCGGGCGATTTTCTCCAGTGCACCAATTTGCTTCTCCATCGTAAAACGCGTCGGCAGGCGATGGTAAAGAATGTCATCAGCCAGCACGCGCAGGCGAGCAGCGATGGTTTGCGCATTCCAGCGGATAACTTCCTCCGCATGGCTACGCTCGACCAACTTTTGCACCTCTTCAGGTTGATGCAAACTGACCGAAATATGTTCCTGTAAATCCAGAGCTTCCTGGAAAATGCGCAACATCCGCTTGTAGTCAGTATTATTTTGCGCGGAAAGCATGTGCATTTGCTGATAGCACTGGGTAATTAAATCGACCGCTTTTTGCTGGCGTACCAGTAGTGGCGGGAGCGCTTTTTCGGGATCGGTGTGCTGAGTGAGCAGACTGTATTTGATTTCACAGTAATCAGCCAGTTCACGGTAGAGCAGACTAAGTGATTCGCGTAGGGGTTGTTCGCGCCAGATCCAGAACCAAAACCAGTTAAACAGCCCGTACCAGAGTGTGCCTAACGCATAAATGAGCAATGGCTCCCATACCGGCATATATCCCGCCAGACTGAGGGTGAAAATGGCAGCCAGCAGCGATGCAGGAAGCAATTTTGCGTGTAATGGCCCAAGCTCGGCAGTGACGCCAAGTACCAGCGTTAACCCAGTCAGCAGAAAGGGTAGGGGGATATCTTTTTCCAACAGCAGCTGTGTCAGTAAGCTACAGGTAGCAAACAGCGACGCGCCAATAATCAAGCGTTTGAAAAAACGTTTATGGGGGGTATCAAGCCCCGCAATGTTGCAACAGGCAGGGACGAGTGAAAACAGCAGGCCGAGTCTTAATTCGCCAAACAACAGACCAACGGCCACGGGCAAACATAGCACCAGTGTTTGTCGTAGTGCATAGTTGATATCAGGATGATAAATCAGTCTGCGCCACATCGGTTTAAACAAAATGGCGCGCTACCAGGTAACGCGCCACTCCGATGGGGTTAACGGGTGCCGTAAACGACGATGGTTTTCCCGTGTGCGGAGATCAGGTTCTGATCTTCCAGCATCTTCAGAATGCGCCCCACGGTTTCACGAGAACAGCCGACAATCTGACCGATTTCCTGACGGGTAATTTTAATTTGCATACCGTCCGGGTGAGTCATGGCATCGGGTTGTTTCGCCAGATTCAGCAGCGTCTGCGCGATGCGACCTGTAACGTCGAGGAAAGCGAGGTTGCCTACTTTCTCTGAAGTGACTTGCAGACGACGCGCCATCTGCGCGGAGAGACGCATCAGAATATCCGGGTTAACCTGAATTAATTGACGAAATTTTTTGTAGGAAATTTCAGCTACTTCACAGGCGGTTTTTGCACGTACCCATGCGCTACGTTCCTGGCCTTCTTCAAACAGGCCCAATTCGCCAATAAAATCACCCTGATTCAGATAGGAGAGGATCATTTCTTTACCCTCCTCGTCTTTGATCAGCACTGCCACAGAGCCTTTAACGATGTAGTACAGCGTTTCCGCTTTTTCACCCTGGTGAATAAGCGTGCTCTTGGATGGATACTTATGAATGTGGCAATGAGACAAGAACCATTCGAGAGTCGGGTCTGTTTGCGGTTTGCCAAGCACCATGCGCGGTTATCCTCTGTTATAAGCTTTCTCCAGAGCCAGAAAACGCCGCTGTCTCTGGGTTGCCGAAATGTGCTTCCCGCTACCTGGGAAGGGGCTATCAACTGAACTGCACGGTAATGTGACGTCCTTTACATACATGCAGTACATCAATGTATTACTGTAGCATCCTGACTGTTTTAGCATAGCTTTCGCTCTGTGTCTCCTGGTGTCTCGCTTCAGCATGACCCAGGTCGCCTTCCGTTGCGCGATTTGGTCAGTACGCGTACTCTGTCAGGAAAATTGACGCAATGGAGTTCCGATTATGCAAGCGCGTGTGAAGTGGGTTGAAGGGTTAACTTTTTTGGGTGAATCCGCCTCTGGTCACCAGATTTTAATGGATGGCAACTCTGGCGATAAAGCGCCAAGTCCGATGGAAATGGTGCTGATGGCGGCGGGTGGCTGTAGCGCCATTGATGTGGTTTCTATCCTGCAAAAAGGGCGTCAGGATGTGGTTGATTGTGAAGTAAAACTAACCTCTGAACGCCGCGAAGAGGCTCCGCGCCTGTTTACCCATATCAATTTGCATTTTATCGTCACCGGTCGCGACCTGAAGGACGCAGCGGTTGCGCGTGCGGTGGATCTCTCTGCTGAGAAATATTGTTCAGTGGCGCTGATGCTGGAAAAAGCCGTGAATATTACCCACTCGTATGAAGTGGTTGCCGCGTGATTTAACTACCCCGTTGTGACGCCGGATAGTATTTTATCCGGCTTATTAGCGGCGCTACTCGATTTTCTTCCCTTCCATCAGTCGTTGCACCAGCGGCAGCATAATTAACTCCATTGCCAGACCCATTTTGCCGCCCGGCACCACTAATGTATTGATGTGGGAAATGAATGAGCCCTGCAACATCGCTAGTAGCCAGGGGAAATCGATCCCTTCCAGATTACGAAAATGGATCACCACAAAGCTTTCATCCAGCGATGGTATGCCTTTTGCCGCGAACGGGTTTGAAGTGTCGACGGTGGGAACGCGCTGGAAGTTAAGATGGGTGCGGGAAAACTGCGGCGTGATGTAGTTGATATAGTCTTCCATTGAACGCACTACAGAGTCCATCACCGCTTCTCGTGAGTGCCCGCGCTCGCTGGTGTCGCGGATGAGTTTTTGAATCCACTCCAGGTTAACGATAGGCACTACGCCAACCAGTAAGTCTACATGCTGCGCAACGTTATGCTGTGGTGTGACCACGCCGCCGTGCAAACCTTCATAAAACAGCACATCGGTGGGTTCCGGTAGCGCCTGCCACGGGGTGAATGTGCCTGGCACCTGATTCCACGGCACGGCTTCGTCGTAGGTATGTAGATATTTGCGAGATTTCCCTTTGCCGCTCTGGCCGTATTCAATAAAGGTCTGTTCCAGCAGGCCGAAGTCGTTGGCTTCGGGACCGAAGTAGCTGATATGCCGCCCGGCGTCGCGCGCTTTGCGGATCGCCATGTCCATTTCCGGGCGGGTGTAGCGGTGAAAACTGTCGCCTTCCACCTCGGCGGCTTGCAGATTTAACTGGGCGAATATTTTACGAAACGCGAGGCTGGTGGTGGTAGTCCCCGCGCCGCTGGATCCTGTTACCGCAATGACCGGATGTTTGGCAGACATAGTAACTCCATGACTTGGCTATCATTATTATTTCGTCCGCCGACGGTTGCAGGTTATTCGCGAAACTGACTGCGCGGCATGATATTGACCGTCTCGTGCAGTTCCGACCAGACCAGTACCGCTTCTCCGCACTGTAGCTGGCGTTTGACGTCGGCGGCTTTCTGTTCAAGCGTACGCTCTTGTTCACCATAATCGGTGCCTTCACGTAACACAAAGCTTTCAATTAAATTTTCCAGCGTTTCAGGGGAGATGTCTTGCCAGGGAATCAACATGATTTCGCCTCCAGATACGTTGTTAACCAGTCAGGAATGCGTGACTCCAGCCACATTTGCGGGTGAAGTAATGTACCGCCAATAAAACCAACATGACCCCCATGTTCGGTCAGTTGATACTCTACTTGCGGAGGAAGATTTTCCGGTTTCGGGATCACCTGGTGATCCATAAACGGATCGTCTTTGGCGTGAATAATCAGCGTCGGTTTGGCGATCCGGTTCAGCATCGGCATGGCGCTACACTGACGATAATAGTCGATAGCGTCGGCGTAGCCGTGAATTCTGGCGGTGATCAGATCGTCAAATTCACGGATGCGACGTACCGATTTTAACTGCGCGAGATTAATCGGTAGCGTACCGGGGTAGGCCGCCAGCTTGCGCGCCGCATTGGCTTTTAGCAGGTTCAGCAAATAACGCTGATAAACGCGGGAAAAGCCCTTTTCCATATGGTAACTACAGGCTTCCAGCACAAACGGCGCGGAGACAATCACCGCCGCATCAATCGGGACATCATTACCTTCTTTAGCCAGCAGGCAAGCCAGCATATTACCGCCGAGCGAATAGCCGACGGCCGCCGTTGGCGCATGACCAAACTCACGTTGCAGCCAGCGTAAAAACCAACTGGCGTCTTCGGTTTCGCCCGAATGGTAAATGCGGTGCATGCGATTAGGTTCACCGCTGCATCCGCGAAAATGCATCACCACACCCAGCCAGCCGCGCTTTTTCGCCGCATCAACCAAGCCGTGGGCGTAAGGGCTATTGAGACTGCCTTCCAGACCATGAAACACCACCAGACGCGGTTTATGCTGCGCTTGTGTGGGATCTTCACTCCACGCGAGATCAACAAAATCGCCGTCGGGCAACTCCAGCCGCTGCCAGTGCGGAGTGAATTTCACCTGACGACGAAACAGACGCGGCAGCATGGTTTGTAGATGGCAATTGCTGAAACCGCGCATAGGGATGAATTCAGCACTGCTGCTGAATTCATTGGCATCGGTCGTCGTTATCTGTGCCATCAGTTGCTTTGGCCTTCCTGCAGCATCTGCTCAAGCTGCTCCTGGGCCTCCAGCCATGCCATTTCGCACTCTTCCAGCCCGGATTTAGCGCTCGCTTGTTGTTGCAGGCAGGCGGTCAGTTCCGCTTTACGGCTCTGGTCGTACAGTTCGCTGTCGCCGAGTTTCTCTTCCGCCTGCGCCAGTTGCGCGTTCAGCTTCTCCATCTCTTTTTCCAGACGGGCAATCTCTTTACGCAGTGGCTGGGTTTGCGCACGCAGCTCCGCTTCCCGACGCTTCTGATCTTTACGTGCCTGGGCGCTGTTCGCGTTCTCTTTTGGCGCGTCGTCGGTCTGGTTTTCCTGCTTTTGTACGTCGCTCAACCACTGTTGATAATCTTCCAGATCACCGTCGAACGGTTCGACTTTACGATCGTGAACCAGATAGAGATCGTCAGTGGTGGAACGCAGCAAATGACGGTCGTGCGAGACGACAACCAGCGCACCTTCGAACTCGATTAATGCTTCGGTGAGTGCCTGACGCATGTCGAGATCAAGGTGGTTGGTCGGTTCGTCGAGCAGCAGCAGATTCGGGCGCTGCCAGACAATTAATGCCAGCACCAGGCGGGCTTTTTCACCACCGGAGAAGCGGCGCGTTTCTTCCGTCACTTTATCGCCCTGGAAACCAAAGCCGCCGAGATAGTCACGCAGTTTTTGCTCCAGCTCCTGCGGCGCTAAACGTGCCAGATGTTGAATAGGCGATTCGTCGGCGCGCAGGTATTCCAGTTGATGCTGGGCGAAGTAGCCGAGTTTGATCCCTTTCGCCAGACCAATTTCACCGCTGACTGGCGCAAGTTCTCCGGCTAACAGTTTGATTAATGTCGATTTACCCGCGCCATTGCGGCCTAACAGACCAATGCGCGAACCGGGGACCAGATTCAGTTTAATCGAGTCGAGAATAATGCGATCGCCATAGCCCGCACTGACTTTTTCCATCTTCAGTAACGGATTTGGCAGGCTTTCCGGCGCGCGGAAGCTAAAGCGGAACGGGTTGTCGACGTGCGCAGGGGCAATCAGCTCCATACGCTCGAGCATCTTAATGCGACTCTGGGCCTGCTTCGCTTTGGTGGCTTTGGCACGGAAACGGTCGATATAACTTTGCAGATGCGCCACGCGTTCCTGCTGGCTTTCGTACATCGCCTGTTGCTGCGCCAGACGGGTGGCGCGCTGCACTTCAAACGAGCTGTAGTTACCGGTGTACTCGAACATGCTTTGTTGTTCGATATGAATAATTTTATCAACGATCGGATCGAGGAAGTCGCGGTCGTGAGAGATCAGGATCAGCGTGCCCTGATAGCTCTTCAGCCATTTTTCCAGCCAGATAACGGCATCGAGATCGAGGTGGTTAGTTGGTTCGTCGAGCAGCAGTAAGTCTGAACGGCAAATCAGCGCCTGGGCAAGGTTAAGACGCATACGCCAGCCACCGGAGAAATCACTCACCGGGCGCTCCAGTTGTTCATTGCTGAAACCGAGGCCGTGCAGCAGGCTGGCGGCGCGGGAGCGAATACTCCATGCGTCGATAGCATCCAGCTTGCCATGAATGGTCGCAATGGCGTGCCCATCGTTACGTTCATTGGCGTCGTGTAGTTGCGCTTCCAGTTGGCGATATTCACGGTCGCCATCAATGACATATTCCAGCGCCGCTTGCGGCAGTGCCGGCGTTTCCTGATTCACCCACGCCAGTTGCCAGTTTCCCGGAAAGGTGTAGCTGCCGCCGTCGGCGCTGATTTCATTTTTCAGCAATGCCAGCAGGGTAGATTTACCACAGCCGTTTTTACCCACCAGGCCGACTTTCTGCCCGGGGTTGATGGTGGCGGTGGCATTATCCAGCAGGACGCGCACGCCGCGACGAATTTGTAACGAGGAGAAAACAATCATAAGGCGCCGTATGTTCAGACTATGTTAACTTATCATTATGATAATGTATGGGCGAGCTGCCGCACCGGGCGCAATGGTAGCCCAAAACAGCGACTATACACAAAAACCATACCGGGAGGGGGATGATGTCTCAGCCAGCGAAAGTTTTGCTGCTGTATGCCCATCCGGAATCTCAGGACTCGGTGGCAAACCGGGTACTGCTTAAACCGGCCACGCAGCTCAGCAATGTTACCGTGCACGACCTTTACGCGCACTATCCCGATTTTTTTATTGATATCCCCCGTGAGCAGGCATTACTGCGCGAGCACGAGGTGATTGTCTTTCAGCATCCTCTTTATACCTATAGCTGCCCGGCGCTACTGAAAGAGTGGCTGGACCGGGTATTAAGTCGTGGTTTTGCCAGCGGGCCGGGGGGAAACCAACTGGCGGGAAAGTACTGGCGTAGCGTGATTACCACCGGCGAGCCGGAAAGTGCTTACCGTTATGACGCATTGAATCGCTACCCGATGAGCGATGTTCTGCGCCCCTTTGAACTGGCGGCGGGCATGTGTCGGATGCATTGGTTAAGCCCCATCATTATTTACTGGGCGAGACGGCAAAGCGCACAGGAGCTGGCGAGCCACGCCAGAGCCTACGGTGACTGGCTGGCAAATCCACTGTCTCCAGGAGGCCGCTGATGGAAGGTTCCGATTTTTTACTCGCAGGAGTGCTGTTTCTCTTCGCGGCGGTAGCTGCTGTGCCGTTGGCATCGCGGCTGGGTATTGGCGCTGTGTTGGGATATTTGCTGGCAGGGATTGCAATTGGCCCGTGGGGACTGGGGTTTATTAGCGACGTCGATGAGATCCTCCATTTTTCAGAGCTCGGCGTGGTATTCCTGATGTTTATCATCGGCCTGGAGTTGAATCCCTCCAAGCTTTGGCAACTGCGGCGTTCGATTTTTGGCGTAGGCGCGGCACAGGTGCTGTTAAGCGCGGCGTTGCTGGCGGGATTATTGATGCTGACGGATTTCGCCTGGCAGGCGGCAGTGGTCGGTGGCATTGGCCTTGCGATGTCTTCAACTGCAATGGCGTTGCAATTGATGCGTGAGAAAGGGATGAATCGCAGCGAATCCGGCCAGTTAGGTTTCTCGGTGTTACTGTTTCAGGATCTGGCAGTGATCCCGGCACTGGCGTTAGTGCCGTTGTTGGCGGGGTCAGCAGATGAACATTTCGACTGGATGAAGATCGGCATGAAGGTGCTGGCGTTTGTCGGCATGCTGATTGGCGGGCGCTATTTACTGCGTCCGGTATTCCGCTTTATTGCAGCTTCTGGCGTGCGGGAAGTGTTCACCGCCGCGACGCTGCTGCTGGTGTTGGGTTCCGCATTGTTTATGGATGCGCTGGGACTGTCGATGGCGCTCGGTACGTTTATTGCAGGCGTGCTGCTGGCGGAAAGTGAATATCGCCATGAACTGGAAACGGCAATCGATCCGTTTAAGGGGTTGCTGCTCGGGCTATTTTTTATCTCGGTCGGGATGTCGCTCAACCTCGGGGTGCTTTATACCCATCTGTTGTGGGTAGTGATAAGCGTGGTTGTGCTGGTGGCGGTGAAAATTCTCGTGCTGTATCTACTGGCGCGACTGTATGGCGTGCGTAGCTCAGAGCGAATGCAGTTTGCTGGTGTATTGAGTCAGGGTGGTGAGTTTGCCTTTGTACTCTTTTCTACCGCTTCTTCACAACGCTTATTCCAGGGCGACCAGATGGCGCTGTTGCTGGTGACGGTGACGCTTTCCATGATGACCACGCCGCTGCTGATGAAGCTGGTGGATAAATGGCTATCCCGCCAGTTTAACGGACCGGAAGAAGAAGACGAAAAACCGTGGGTCAACGATGATAAACCGCAGGTCATTGTCGTGGGCTTTGGGCGTTTTGGTCAGGTGATTGGTCGTTTGCTGATGGCAAATAAAATGCGCATTACTGTGCTGGAGCGGGATATCAGCGCTGTTAACCTGATGCGTAAATATGGCTACAAAGTTTATTACGGCGACGCCACGCAGGTAGATCTTTTACGTTCTGCGGGTGCAGAGGCCGCTGAGTCTATCGTCATTACCTGTAACGAGCCGGAAGACACCATGAAGCTGGTGGAGATTTGCCAGCAACACTTCCCGCATTTGCATATTCTTGCGCGAGCGCGCGGACGTGTGGAAGCGCATGAGTTATTACAGGCAGGGGTGACGCAGTTTTCTCGTGAGACATTCTCCAGTGCGTTAGAGCTGGGGCGCAAAACTCTGGTCACGCTTGGGATGCACCCGCATCAGGCACAGCGGGCGCAACTGCATTTTCGCCGCCTGGATATGCGAATGCTGCGGGAGTTAATCCCGATGCATGCTGATACCGTACAAATTTCTCGCGCCAGGGAAGCCCGACGCGAACTGGAAGAGATTTTCCAGCGTGAGATGCAACAAGAACGACGCCAGCTGGACGGCTGGGATGAATTTGAGTAGAGGGTAAAGATGGCAATCCGAAAACGTTTTATCGCGGGCGCAAAATGCCCGGCCTGTCAGGCGCAAGATTCCATGGCGATGTGGCGCGAAAATAATATTGATATTGTTGAATGTGTTAAGTGTGGACACCAGATGCGTGAAGTCGATAAAGAAGCCCGCGATCACGTTCGCAAAGATGAACAAGTGATCGGGATTTTTCATCCGGACTAGCGATATGCGCCGAGTTTTTTTAAGCTAGTGAGTACACGGCTGCAGAATTCCGCTACAATCTGCGCCACTATTCTTCCCATGCTCAGGAGATATCATGAAAGTAGCAAAAGACCTGGTGGTCAGCCTGGCCTATCAGGTACGTACAGAAGACGGTGTGTTGGTTGATGAGTCTCCGGTGAGTGCGCCGCTGGACTATCTGCATGGTCACGGTTCCCTGATCTCTGGCTTGGAAACAGCGCTGGAAGGTCATGAAGTTGGCGACAAATTTGATGTCGCTGTTGGCGCGAACGACGCTTACGGTCAGTACGACGAAAACCTGGTGCAGCGCGTTCCTAAAGACGTATTTATGGGCGTTGATGAACTGCAGGTAGGTATGCGTTTCCTGGCTGAAACCGACCAGGGTCCAGTACCGGTTGAAATCACTGCGGTTGAAGACGATCACGTTGTGGTTGACGGTAACCACATGCTGGCTGGTCAGAATCTGAAATTCAACGTTGAAGTTGTGGCGATTCGCGAAGCGACTGAAGAAGAACTGGCTCATGGTCACGTTCACGGTGCGCACGATCATCACCACGATCATCACCACGATCACGACCACGACGGTTGCTGCGGCGGTCATGGCCACGATCACGGTCATGAACACGGTGGCGAAGGCTGCTGTGGCGGTAAAGGTAACGGCGGTTGCGGTTGCCACTAATACCGAAAAAGTGACAAAAAAGCGGGGAATCCCCGCTTTTTTTTACGCCTCAATAATGCGGCGGTGGCGTTTCTTCAGCCTGCGACGCGATGTTCGACGGCTGGCTGGCTTTTAACTTCTCGGTCAGCAGACGCAGATGATCGCGCAGTTTCGCCATCTCCATTTCATGAGCGGTCACCGTGACGTTCAGTTCTTCAATGGTGATTTCCTGAAAAGCCAGCCGGCTCTCCAGTTCTGCCAGGCGTGCTTCCAAAGTTAAATCCTGCATGATTCACCTCTTTTGTCGAATGGTCGCCGCGGATTCTACTTAACTTTGCTGCCCGAGACAGCACTCATTTCGCAGTCATCGAAACTAATTTAAACAAAAAGAGTCTGAAAATAGATGATAATAGGGCGTATCTGTATGTAGATTTGTTCGACAACGTTTTATAGTACCTTTCTGATAATAGTTAACCCAGGGGTGAGATGCCCCGATCCTGGAGATATGGATGAAATCACTGTTTAAAGTAACGCTGCTGGCGACCACAATGGCCGTTGCCCTGCATGCACCAATCACTTTTGCTGCCGAAGCGGCGAAACCAACTGCAACTGCTGACAGCAAAGCAGCGTTCAAAAATGACGATCAGAAATCAGCTTACGCGCTGGGTGCTTCGCTCGGTCGTTACATGGACAATTCTCTGAAAGAACAAGAAAAGCTGGGCATCAAACTGGATAAAGATCAGCTAATCGCGGGTGTTCAGGATGCATTTGCTGATAAAAGCAAACTCTCCGATCAAGAGATCGAACAGACTCTGCAAGCGTTTGAAGCACGCGTGAAGTCCTCCGCTCAGGCGAAGATGGAAAAAGATGCTGCTGATAACGAAGCGAAAGGTAAAGAGTACCGCGAGAAATTTGCCAAAGAGAAAGGTGTAAAAACCTCTTCAACTGGCCTGGTTTATCAGGTAGTGGAAGCTGGTAAAGGCGAAGCACCGAAAGACAGCGATACTGTAGTAGTGAACTACAAAGGTACGCTGATCGACGGTAAAGAGTTCGATAACTCATACACCCGTGGTGAACCGCTCTCGTTCCGTCTGGACGGCGTGATCCCTGGCTGGACTGAAGGTCTGAAGAACATCAAGAAAGGCGGTAAGATCAAACTGGTTATTCCACCAGAGCTGGCTTACGGCAAAGCGGGCGTTCCGGGGATCCCACCGAACTCTACTCTGGTATTTGACGTAGAACTGCTGGATGTGAAACCAGCACCGAAGGCTGATACGAAGCCAGAAGCAGATGCTAAAGCAGCAGATTCTGCTAAAAAATAAGCATTAAAAACCGCCGCCTGACCAGGCGGCGGTTTTTTTATTGCAGGCCGGATATAATTAGTGCTGGAAAGCGGAACCTCCGCTGTATTAATTTAATTACCCGCATCATTAATGAGCCTGCCCTGAAAAGTTAACGACAGGCTCCTGAAAAGGAGTGTTTTTTTTCATGTCCAGGTCGCTTTTAACCAACGAAACCAGTGAGTTGGATTTACTGGATCAACGTCCTTTCGACCAGACCGATTTTGATATTCTGAAATCCTACGAAGCGGTGGTGGACGGGTTAGCGATGCTCATTGGTTCCCACTGTGAAATCGTTTTGCACTCTTTGCAGGATTTAAAATGTTCAGCCATTCGTATTGCCAACGGCGAACATACAGGCCGGAAGATTGGCTCGCCAATTACCGATCTGGCACTGCGTATGCTGCACGACATGACGGGAGCGGATAGCAGCGTTTCTAAATGCTACTTTACTCGCGCCAAAAGCGGCGTATTAATGAAGTCCCTGACCATCGCGATTCGTAACCGCGAACAGCGTGTAATTGGTCTGCTGTGCATCAATATGAATCTTGATGTTCCCTTCTCGCAGATTATGAGCACTTTTGTGCCGCCAGAAACCCCGGACGTCGGTTCAAGTGTCAACTTTGCGTCTTCGGTTGAAGATCTGGTTACCCAAACACTGGAGTTCACCATTGAAGAAGTGAACGCCGATCGTAATGTTTCTAATAACGCCAAAAATCGTCAAATCGTGTTGAATCTTTACGAGAAAGGCATTTTCGATATCAAAGATGCGATCAACCAGGTTGCTGATCGTCTCAACATCTCCAAACATACTGTTTATCTCTATATCCGTCAGTTCAAGAGCGGTGATTTCCAGGGGCAAGATAAGTAATGCGTTTTGCCATCGTGGTGACCGGGCCAGCATACGGAACGCAACAGGCGAGTAGTGCTTTTCAGTTTGCACAGGCGCTGATAGCAGAAGGCCATGAGTTGAGTAGCGTCTTTTTCTACCGGGAAGGGGTCTATAACGCTAACCAATTGACCTCACCGGCAAGCGACGAATTTGACCTTGTGCGCGGCTGGCAACAGTTGAATGCGCAACATGGCGTGGCACTGAATATCTGCGTAGCGGCAGCGTTACGCCGCGGTATCGTCGATGAAACTGAAGCAGGAAGACTGGGGCTGGCCTCGTCAAACCTTCAGCCGGGATTTACCTTAAGCGGACTTGGCGCTCTGGCAGAAGCCTCGCTAACCTGTGACAGGGTGGTACAGTTCTGATGAAACGAATAGCGTTTGTCTTTTCTACTGCGCCTCATGGCACCGCGGCTGGTCGCGAGGGATTAGATGCTTTACTGGCAACTTCCGCTTTAACTGACGATCTGGCCGTCTTCTTTATCGCCGATGGCGTTTTTCAGCTTCTGCCAGGACAAAAGCCCGATGCGGTGCTGGCGCGTGATTACATTGCCACTTTTAAATTGTTGGATCTGTACGACATTGAACAGTGCTGGGTTTGTGCGGCTTCTCTGCGCGAGCGCGGGTTAGATCCGCAGACACCATTTGTTGTCGAAGCCACGCCGCTTGAAGCAGAAGCCTTATGCAGCGAACTCGGTAACTACGATGTTATTTTGAGATTTTGAGGCGTACATGCTGCACACATTACATCGCTCACCCTGGCTGACAGATTTTCCTGCGCTGCTGCGTCTGCTCAGTGAGGGCGACGAACTGCTGTTATTGCAGGATGGCGTAACTGCCGCAGTTGACGGCAACCGCTACCTTGAAAGTCTGCGTAATGCCCCCATTAAGGTTTATGCCCTGAACGAAGACCTCATTGCCCGCGGTTTGAGTGCTCAAATTTCGAACGATATCATCCCAATTGACTATACTGATTTCGTCAGACTTACGGTTAAGCACACCAGCCAGATGGCCTGGTGACGGCGGGATCGTTGTATATTTCTTGACACCTTTTCGACACCGCCCTAAAATTCGGCGTCCTCATATTGTGTGAGGACGTTTTATTACGTGTTTACGAAGCAAAAGCTAAAACCAGGAGCTATTTAATGGCAACAGTTAACCAGCTGGTACGCAAACCACGTGCTCGCAAAGTTGCGAAAAGCAACGTGCCTGCGCTGGAAGCATGCCCGCAAAAACGTGGCGTATGTACCCGTGTATATACTACCACCCCTAAAAAACCGAACTCCGCACTGCGTAAAGTATGCCGTGTTCGTCTGACTAACGGTTTCGAAGTGACTTCCTACATCGGTGGTGAAGGTCACAACCTGCAGGAGCACTCCGTGATCCTGATCCGTGGCGGTCGTGTTAAAGACCTCCCGGGTGTTCGTTACCACACCGTACGTGGTGCGCTTGACTGCTCCGGCGTTAAAGACCGTAAGCAGGCTCGTTCCAAGTATGGCGTGAAGCGTCCTAAGGCTTAATGGTTCTCCGTTAAGTAAGGCCAAACGTTTTAACTTAAATGTCAAACTAAACTCGTAGAGTTTTGGACAATCCTGAATTAACAACGGAGTATTTCCATGCCACGTCGTCGCGTCATTGGTCAGCGTAAAATTCTGCCGGATCCGAAGTTCGGATCAGAACTGCTGGCTAAATTTGTAAATATCCTGATGGTAGATGGTAAAAAATCTACTGCTGAATCTATCGTATACAGCGCGCTGGAGACCCTGGCTCAGCGCTCTGGTAAATCTGAACTGGAAGCATTCGAAGTAGCTCTCGAAAACGTGCGCCCGACTGTAGAAGTTAAGTCTCGCCGCGTTGGTGGTTCTACTTATCAGGTACCAGTTGAAGTCCGTCCGGTTCGTCGTAATGCTCTGGCAATGCGTTGGATCGTTGAAGCTGCTCGTAAACGCGGTGATAAATCCATGGCTCTGCGCCTGGCGAACGAACTTTCCGATGCTGCAGAAAACAAAGGTACTGCAGTTAAGAAACGTGAAGACGTTCACCGTATGGCCGAAGCCAACAAGGCGTTCGCACACTACCGTTGGTAATCCCTTCGGAGTTTTAGTCACCAGGCGGGCGCTTCCAGTAAGCAGCCCGCTTTGGGCTACTTAAATTGAACGCCTAAAAGATAAACGAGGAAACAAATGGCTCGTACAACACCCATCGCACGTTACCGTAACATCGGTATCAGTGCGCACATCGACGCCGGTAAAACCACTACTACCGAACGTATTCTGTTCTACACCGGTGTAAACCATAAAATCGGTGAAGTTCATGACGGCGCTGCAACCATGGACTGGATGGAGCAGGAGCAGGAACGTGGTATTACCATCACTTCCGCTGCAACTACTGCATTCTGGTCTGGTATGGCTAAGCAGTATGAGCCGCATCGCATCAACATCATCGACACCCCGGGGCACGTTGACTTCACAATCGAAGTAGAACGTTCCATGCGTGTTCTCGATGGTGCGGTAATGGTTTACTGCGCAGTTGGTGGTGTTCAGCCGCAGTCTGAAACCGTATGGCGTCAGGCAAACAAATATAAAGTTCCGCGCATTGCGTTCGTTAACAAAATGGACCGCATGGGTGCGAACTTCCTGAAAGTTGTTAACCAGATCAAAACCCGTCTGGGCGCGAACCCGGTTCCGCTGCAGCTGGCGATTGGTGCTGAAGAACATTTCACCGGTGTTGTTGACCTGGTGAAAATGAAAGCTATCAACTGGAACGACGCTGACCAGGGCGTAACCTTCGAATACGAAGATATCCCGGCAGACATGGTTGAACTGGCTAACGAATGGCACCAGAACCTGATCGAATCCGCAGCTGAAGCTTCTGAAGAGCTGATGGAAAAATACCTGGGTGGTGAAGAACTGACTGAAGAAGAGATTAAAGGTGCTCTGCGTCAGCGCGTTCTGAACAACGAAATCATCCTGGTAACCTGTGGTTCTGCGTTCAAGAACAAAGGTGTTCAGGCGATGCTGGATGCGGTAATTGATTACCTGCCATCCCCGGTTGACGTACCTGCGATCAACGGTATCCTGGACGACGGTAAAGACACTCCGGCTGAACGTCACGCAAGTGATGACGAGCCGTTCTCTGCACTGGCGTTCAAAATCGCTACCGACCCGTTTGTTGGTAACCTGACCTTCTTCCGTGTTTACTCCGGTGTGGTTAACTCTGGTGATACCGTACTGAACTCCGTGAAAGCTGCACGTGAGCGTTTCGGTCGTATCGTTCAGATGCACGCTAACAAACGTGAAGAGATCAAAGAAGTTCGCGCGGGTGACATCGCTGCTGCAATCGGTCTGAAAGACGTAACCACTGGTGACACCCTGTGTGACCCGGATGCGCCGATCATTCTGGAACGTATGGAATTCCCTGAGCCGGTAATCTCCATCGCAGTTGAACCGAAAACCAAAGCTGACCAGGAAAAAATGGGTCTGGCTCTGGGCCGTCTGGCTAAAGAAGACCCGTCTTTCCGTGTATGGACTGACGAAGAATCTAACCAGACCATCATCGCGGGTATGGGCGAACTGCACCTCGACATCATCGTTGACCGTATGAAGCGTGAATTCAACGTTGAAGCGAACGTAGGTAAACCGCAGGTTGCTTACCGTGAAACTATCCGCCAGAAAGTTACCGATGTTGAAGGTAAACACGCGAAACAGTCTGGTGGTCGTGGTCAGTATGGTCATGTTGTTATCGACATGTACCCGCTGGAGCCGGGTTCAAACCCGAAAGGCTACGAGTTCATCAACGACATTAAAGGTGGTGTAATCCCTGGCGAATACATCCCGGCCGTTGATAAAGGTATCCAGGAACAGCTGAAAGCAGGTCCGCTGGCAGGCTACCCGGTAGTAGACATGGGTGTTCGTCTGCACTTCGGTTCTTACCATGACGTTGACTCCTCTGAACTGGCGTTTAAACTGGCTGCTTCTATCGCCTTTAAAGAAGGCTTTAAGAAAGCGAAACCAGTTCTGCTTGAGCCGATCATGAAGGTTGAAGTAGAAACTCCAGAAGAGAACACCGGTGACGTTATCGGTGACTTGAGCCGTCGTCGTGGTATGCTCAAAGGTCAGGAATCTGAAGTTACTGGCGTTAAGATCCACGCTGAAGTACCGCTGTCTGAAATGTTCGGATACGCAACTCAGCTGCGTTCTCTGACCAAAGGTCGTGCATCATACACCATGGAATTCCTGAAGTATGATGAAGCGCCGAGTAACGTTGCTCAGGCCGTAATTGAAGCCCGTGGTAAATAAGCCTAAGGGTTAATACCAAAGTCCCGTGCTCTCTCCTGAAGGGGAGAGCACTATAGTAAGGAATATAGCCGTGTCTAAAGAAAAATTTGAACGTACAAAACCGCACGTTAACGTTGGTACTATCGGCCACGTTGACCACGGTAAAACTACTCTGACCGCTGCAATCACCACCGTACTGGCTAAAACCTACGGCGGTGCTGCTCGTGCATTCGACCAGATCGATAAC